>JAFDGZ010000041.1 GCA_019309045.1 Deltaproteobacteria bacterium
TTCCATGATCTACACTACCCCCCTGCAAATGAGTTTCCGTGCTTCGTTAAATCCCACCAAGACGATGCCAATCACAATAATAGAAAGCCCCAATAGCAAGCCAAACGGGCTTACTCGGCCGCTGATCAGCAACAGGGCTATGATGATGCCCAGAGCCGCAAAGCGCAAATAATACTTGAAAAGATAGAAAAATCGTGCTCCCGACAATCTTGCTGGATCGAGAGCCCGCCGCAGGTTTCGCTTCATGAGGTAAAAATTGCCAACAGCAAGGACTCCTCCGATGAACACGCCGAGGCTGAACTTGAACGGGCAAAGGGCAAAGCTGGTCAGACTCAGGATACCGAGCAGTACCCAGATAATCATTTCAATTCTTTTGAGAAGAGCCTCGTCCTGAAGCATCATCGGCGCCGCCAACAAGCCTTCTTTACTCTCTTGTTCTCTTCGACATATAGCGAAAAAAATTACGAAAACCAGCGATGATACCGAATATCAGAAAGAGAATGGTCAGCCACGGGCTGGTGTCAAATACCTTGTCCAACCACAGCCCTAATGCCAAACCGATGAAGGTGGCCAGAACGATTGTCAGGCCTAATGAACTGGCAAACCCCACAAGCCGGAGAAGCTTCCTGGTGTCTTCCCTCATGAGTTGATCTCACATCATCCGGCGGGGCTAAATTCCTGATCTGTTGCAACGTTCTGACTTCGTGTAAATTATCACGTAGTACCTACCACAGCAGAGAAAAGAAAGTCAACTTTTTTTTGTGAAATTTTTGTCGTAGTCATGAAGCCGTAAAGAATCTCGAGAAAACAGGGCAGCCTACAGGGGGGAATTTGTCTTATGGATTATGGGCGCAAGGTTTGAGGAGGGTGGCCGCGGGTAGGGCTCCGATGCCCATTTCCTCTGTCGACAACATCAAGCGGTCTTGTCTCCCCTGCTCTGGGCCCCTGTTGCCTGCCGGCTGCAACAGTAACCGGCCAGAGGGCAACAGGATGCCCTCTATTTCCCCCTGATAACCGATAACCCCCAAACTCCTATTGTCACAGCTCCTTGAAGGTCTGCCCTGCCGCTTCCAGGGTTTGATCCAGATCAGCCTGCTGATGCGCAGTGCTGATAAAGGCAGCTTCAAACTGTGAGGGGGCAAGATAGACCCCTTTCTGCAGCATGCCCCTGAAAAAACGCCCAAAGAGATCCGTGTCTGCTGTGAGGGCCGTATCAAAGTCTACCACTTGTTGATCTGTAAAAAAGAGCGACCCCATGGAGCCGACTCTGTTGCTTGTCACTGGCAGACCCTGATTTTTCGCCAGCCTCTCCATTTCAGTGAAGAAGTAAGCCGACTTTTCCTCGAGTTCCTCATAGATGCCCTCCATTTCTAACAACCGGAGGGTCACCAGACCCGCAGTAACTGCCAATGGATTTCCTGAAAGTGTCCCTGCCTGATAAACTTCTCCGAGCGGCGCAACTTTGCTCATGATTGCCCGACGGCCACCATATGCCCCCACTGGCATACCGCCGCCGATGATCTTGCCGAGACAGGTCAGATCAGGGGTTATGCCATAGAGGCTCTGCGCTCCTCCAAGTGCTACGCGAAAGCCGCTCATCACCTCATCGAATATCAACAAAGAGCCGCAGCGGTCACACCAGAGTCTGAGTTGCTCGAGGAATTCCATGGAGGCTGGCACCACCCCCATATTACCGCCTACTGGCTCAACGATCACCGCAGCCACGTCCTGGCCTCGACTCTGCATGACTTCTGCCAGTTGCGCCACATCATTGAAGCGCAGCGACAGGGTATGCTGCACCACATCCGGCGGCACGCCGCCACTGCCCGGGATGCCGAGGGTGGCAACTCCTGAACCAGCCTTGACCAGCAGGGTGTCTGCGTGACCATGGTAGCAGCCATCAAACTTGATGATGGTATCTCGACCGGTGTAGCCCCGAGCCAGGCGGATGCTGCTCATGGTGGCCTCAGTACCTGAGTTCACCAGCCTCACCATTTCCACCGAAGGGACCAGGCGGCTGATCAGTTCGGCCAGTTCTACTTCAGCTGCGGTTGGTATACCAAAGCTGGTACCCTCTGCGGCTGCTTCATTGAGGGCCCGGACTACTTGCGGATGTGCGTGTCCAAGAATCAGCGGCCCCCATGATCCCACATAATCAATGTACTCGTGGCCGTCCACGTCGTAGATACGGCAGCCATTGCCTCGCGCCACAAAAAGAGGGTCGATTCCTACTGCGCGGCAGGAACGGACAGGGCTGTTCACTCCGCCCGGGATCACCTGTTGGGCTCGTTGGTAAAGCTGTTCACTCCCACGACCAGCCATTATCTCCTCCTCCACTTCCCGTCGCTCCTCTGGATAGGCCATCGCAGCTAACCCAGTTTTTCAAAGCTGCACCGCCCACCTCAAAGTCGCCATACCTATTCGCTATCTCTATCCTCGGCAAAGTAGCCCATGGTTGTCTTCTTTAGTTCCTCCACTGTATAGAGCAATTGATACTTTTCTATCTGTGCCGCAGTGGCCATGCGCTGCACAATTTCTGTACATTCCTCTGCTGATTTTGCGTGAATCATGGTAAAGATCGAATAAGGCCAATCGGGTCTCGTTGGCCGCTGGTAGCAATGGGTAACTTCCCGGAAAGAAGAGAGGATCTTGCCCACTTCCTCCATTTTTTCGGGGCTCACCTGCCATACTACCATGGCATTGGCCTCGAAACCTGAGTGCTGGTGCCGCAAAGTGGCACCAAATCTTCGTATGGTCCCATCTGCCATAAATTCTCTGATCTTTTCGAGGAGCATTTCTTCACTGATGGCAAGCTTTTTTGCCACAGCAGCAAAGGGGCTGGCAACCACTGGCAAGTCTTCCTGCAAAGCATGCACTATACGCTTTTCCAGTTCGCTGAGAATTCTGGGGATTCGGCCGTACACCTGCGGTGACTTGCAATTGACTTTCTTCTTGCTGTGAACGTCAGATGCCAACTTTCCGACTCCTTTTACTTGCCCAAACGAACCATTTCCTGGTGGTAGGCCTCCATTAACTCTTCCAGTTGGAGCATGCCGGCCAACTGGCCAGGCATCTCATCCTCCACAATGGGAATCTGGCCGTAGCCACTCCGAATAAACTTGATGAGCGCATCGTAGAGAGTTTCGCTGAGGGTAACCCACACCGGGCTCTCCGCCAGTTCACCCACAACAAGCAGATCGGATAGGGCATCCTCAAAGAGGATGGTACGCAGGTTGGGAAAGGATAAAATTCCCACGAGCACAAAGTTGTCATCCACGACTGGGAAAAAGGACTGCCTGGTGAGAGTCATGAGCTTTTTCAATTCCTTGAGACGCATATCAACAGGAAGCTGGGTTACAGGCTTCTCCGCACGGTAGACATCACGTACCTGGATCCGCTGTAGCACATTTATGGTCAGCTCTGCCAGATGCGCTGGTGAAGCGAATTTATTGGTCACCTGTTTTTCATAGATTCCCCATCGTCTCGACAGAGGCATGGTGATAACGGAGACGAACATGAGTGGAACCACCAGGCCATACCCTTTGGTCATCTCGCAAACCATGAGCAAGGCACCTATGGGCGCCTTGGCCACACCAGCAAAAAATCCCGCCATACCAACCAGAGCAAAAGCTCCCGGATGTTTAACAATACCTGGAAAGAACTGATTGCCCAATTGCCCCACTACTCCACCTAGCATTGCCCCTATGAAAAGGGAAGGACCAAAGACGCCGCCGCTGCCACCAGATCCTATGGTAAAGGAGGTAGTGAAAACTTTGGCAAAAGCGAGGATCGCCATCAATCCCACTGCAAGTTGACCAGCCAGGGCCAATTGTATGACGCCATAACCTCCACCTAGTGCTCTGGGAAAGAACAGACCAATACACCCCACCAACACTCCTCCCACAGCCGGCACAAAATGCGGCTTCATAGGGAGGCGCCGAAAGAATCTATCCCTCGAGCCATAGAGCGTCTTGGAATAGAGCCAGCCAACCGGTACACATGTTAGCGCCAAGGCAGCATAAATGGCCAGTTCACGAGGGTCGCTGAAGGCCAGTTCTGGAGTGGCAAAAATCGGCTGCTGACCAAAAATGAGCGTAAAAAACGAATAGGCTACCACTGAACTCATAATTGCCGGCACAATGGCGTCAGTTTCAAAGTCTTCAGTGTAGAGCACCTCGATTGCAGTTATTGCCCCTCCCAGAGGAGCGCGGAAAATTGCCCCCAATCCCCCGGCACACCCTGCCAACAAGAGCAAGCGTTTCTCTTTACTGTCCAGCTTCAAAACCCGACCCAACCAGGAGCCAAAACCTGCACCTATCTGAGCAATCGGTCCCTCGCGACCAGCACTGCCCCCAGTGGCCAGGGTAACCACCGAGGCAATACTCTTGACAAAGGGCACCCGGGTGCGAATCTCACCCTCCTTGTTGTGGAAGGCATCGATCATGGCATCGGTGCCATGTCCCTCAGCCTCGGGAGCCCAGGTATATACCAGGAAGCCTGATACGAGTCCTCCAATGACAGGAGCAAGAAATAGCAGCCATCTCCGCGGCGTTCCATGGGGCATACCATGGACGAGATGTTCTCCTGCAGGCGCTCCCATGGGAAAGCCCGCCAGGTAATCAAGAACAAAATATTTGAGCCATTCAAGAGAGAAAAAGAAGGCGGCCGCACCCAGTCCTGAGACAAGCCCAATGAGTACACTGTAAAAGACCCATCGAGGCAGGGTATGCTCCCTGATATTCAAATAGAGTGCTCGCCAATGCTGCCGCTTCATGCCGGTCTCCCGTATTTTCGCCATTCTATGGGCTTTGCGCGGCAAGCGCAACCGAATTTCAGCTTTGGCGGTTTCTCTTGCGTGTTACTGGTCGGTGAAGCACCTCTGGAAAGCATGGGGCAAGAACTGGCATATCATCTGTGGCTACTCCTTGCGGTGGCTTTCAAAAAAAGATTGGCGGATCCGCCTGCCGCGGCAATAGTCAACCGAGTTCGCCAGGAACAGGAAACGGCAAAGCCCTCGCCCTTTTCTCGGGGAAGAGATGCCTCCCGCAAAAAAAAAGCGGCCGCACGGCCGCTTCCGCATCATCCCGACAACTGCTGTCCATACAGGGAAATTCTCGGCTGAACTAATTGCTCCCCTGCAGGTCAGTTATCTATGTGTCTAGGTCAGATTTTGGCATAAATGCCCTGTTTGAGGATCATCTCTTGATATTCTTTCAATTTATCACATTTTTCAATACATTTGTTCTTGTCCTCATTGACGTGTTCGCAAGTTACGCATGGGCTTTTCATGGCTCTTTCTACCCCCTTCTCGGATAACTGATAGCTTTTCTTTCTAAAATCTTTTTATATCTCATAAGGTCTTGGCGATGTCAAGCATTTTCTTGGATATTATAGGGGATCGATAGCAACACCTGGCAACGCAGGCTAAAGCCTGCGGCTACCAACTCATTGCCAAGACTTCCACCAGTAACCGATAACCGATCACTGATAGCCAATTGACTCCCGGCCATTTATATGCCATATTCAGGTGTGTGCGTGAGCCTTTGTGCCGGGCTCACAGGCGGCCGCTCAGCCGTTATTTCCACACCTGATGATCTTTGGGCTCACGAGCACAGCTTGCAGGAATCAGTCTCACTCACATGTCTTCTGTGCCAAGTTATCCGGACTTCAAGCCCTTGCAGTTGGAGGACCAGGGGGTTATCAGCCAGATACTCCAGGAGTTTCCTCCCACCACTTCGGAGCTCACCTTCACCAATCTTTTCGTCTGGAGGCATCGCTACCAGTTTCAGTGGTCAGTGGTGGGCAACGCCCTTTTAGTCATTGGCAAATATCCCCAGGGCGGTTTTTTCGGTCTGCCTCCTGTGGGCGCCGACGATCTCAGCCAACCTCTCGAGTGTCTGTTCAACAAGCTGCACAGCATCAGTGATACTGCTGAATTGCATCGAGTTCCACTGGCGCTTGCCAAGAGATATGCTGCTGCTTTGGCATTGGAATGGGAGCTCGACCGGGCCAACAGTGATTACGTTTATCGCACTGAAACGCTTATCAGCTTGTCGGGCCGCAAGTTACATCGGAAGCGCAACCACCTGAATCAGTTTCGCAGGAGATATTCCTACCGCTACCAGCCGCTCACAGAGGAGCTGATCGAGGCCTGTCTTGCCCTTCAGGAGGACTGGTGCCGGCTCCGCGATTGTCAGGCCGACGAGCTGTTGCTCAGTGAAGAAGGGGCTATTCGTGAACTGCTGGCCCATTTTCGGGCCCTGTCATGCAAAGGAGGAGCCCTTGTTGTAGATGACAAGGTGGTGGCCTTCACTGTTGGCGAGCAGCTCAATCGTTCTACCGCGGTCATTCATGTGGAAAAGGCCGATCCTGAATATACGGGAAGCTATGTAATGATAAACCAGCAGTTTTGTCTCCATGCCTGGCGTGACTTTCCTTTTATCAATCGAGAACAGGACCTGGGGGAGCCAGGTTTGCGCAAAGCCAAACTCTCTTACTATCCGGACCACCTAGTAGATAAAGTAATCCTGCGCTCGAGGAGATAGCCACAGCAGGCTAGCTTATGGCTGATGAAGGGGCAAAGTCCGCTGCTGCAGGACTAGTGAAAGGTGAGACTGCCTGGCAGTCGCGCCAGGCATAGTCTTCCATTGCGTTCATCAAACAAGGGGGTTGAGACCATGATTATTGGCGTACCCAAAGAAATCAAGACCGAGGAATATCGTGTGGGCATCGTGCCTGCTGGCGTGAAGCTGCTTCTCAATGATGGTCATCGGGTACTTGTGGAGCAAGATGCAGGAAAAGGGGCCGGCATTCTAGACGATGAATACCGCCAGGCCGGAGCGGAAATTGTTTCCTCTGCAGCAGAGGTTTATAATTCTGCAGAACTTGTAATGAAGGTCAAAGAACCTCTGCCGCCAGAGTACGATTTTCTACGGCCCGGACTGGTAATCTACACTTATCTGCATTTGGCTCCGGCCCCTGAACTGACTGCCGTGCTGCTGGAGAAAGATGTCATTGCTATCGGCTATGAAACCATTCAGCAAGCTGACGGTTCATTGCCGCTGCTCACTCCGATGAGCGAGATTGCCGGACGAATGGCCGTCCAGGTGGGAGCACACTACCTGGAAAAGACCGAAGGCGGCCGCGGTGTATTGCTTGGCGGGGTGCCGGGCGTCTATCGCGGCCAGGTGACTATTCTCGGCGGCGGGGTTGTGGGCACCAACGCTGCGAAAATTGCGGTGGGCATGGGGGCAAAGGTGACAGTCATTGACATAAATCAGGCAAGACTCATGGCGCTGGATGACATTTTCGGCTCCACCATTACTACTCTCATGTCCAATCCGGACACCATCGAACGATCTGTTCGTGACTCACACCTGGTTATCGGCGCTGTCCTAGTCCCGGGTGGTCGGGCGCCGAGCCTCATCAGCCGTGATATGGTGTCCCAGATGAAGCCTGGTACTGTAATCGTTGATGTGGCGGTGGACCAGGGAGGCTGTTGCACCACTTGCAAACCCACCACTCACGACAACCCCGTTTACTTTGTGGACAGTGTAATCCATTACTGTGTGGCCAATATGCCCGGGGCTGTCCCGAGAACCGCTACTTTTGCCCTCACCAATGTGACCATCGTCTATGCCCTGATCATGGCAAACGAGGGAATAGAGAAATCCCTGGCCACAAACGAAGCTCTAGCAGCAGGCGTCAACATATATCGAGGCCATGTCACCCACGAGGCAGTAGCCCGAGATCTCGACTACCCTTTTCATTCATTGGACACTTTGATCAAAGCTTGACTTGGCCTGACTTGCTCTTTTGGAAGACCTACTGGAATGAAACACAGCAAGGTGGCACTGGGCAAAAGGCTCCGCCATTGCCAAGCAGTAATAACCCTGGGCTTGCGCCCCAATATGGATGACTATACTGAGGGCGAGCTCGAGCTTCTGCGCCGAGCCGAAACTGTTTACTATCCCACCATGCTTTATGAGGATGTGTTCCTGGCGCTGGGCAAGCGAGTTTTTCCGTCAAACTATTATCGCTTCATGGGCGACAAGATAAAACAGACCGAGCTTTTTAACATTTTGCAGATCCCCCATCCTCGCACCAAAATCTACAGTGATGTCACTGTGGAGCCCCAGAGAGTGTTGCAAGATTTTTCTCTGCCAGTGATCGCCAAGATCCCCCGGGGTTCCTCCAGAGGCAGAGGCGTGTTTCTCATGCGCAGCCTGGAGGACCTTCGAGATTATCTTGCGCGGGTGTCGCCAGCCTACATTCAGGAATACCTTCCCATCGACCGTGACCTGCGTGTGGTTCTGCTAGGCAAGAAAGCCGTACATGCCTACTGGCGCATAGCCAGGCCCGGCGAGTTCAGAACAAACGTCAGTCAGGGAGCCAGTGTCTCTTTTGCACAAATTCCTCGAGGAGCCCTCCGCTTCGCTGAAAGAGTAGTGCAGATGTGCAACTTTGACGAGGTCGGACTGGACATATGTGTTCATAAAGGAGAATTTCTGGTGCTCGAGGCCAACATGGTCTATGGACTCATGGGATTCCAGCTGGCTGATCTCGACATCTATCAACTGCTCGGCAGCCGTATACTCGAAGGGGAATGACAATGACAATCGCCAATAAAGACGTGCAGCAAGTTCGTTGTTGGCTACAACGCGCCAGACGCGTTACGGTGCTCACCGGCGCCGGTATTTCCGCTGAAAGCGGCGTGCCCACCTTTCGCGGGCAGGACGGACTCTGGCGGGGCTACCGGGCTACTGACCTGGCTACGCCTGAGGCATTCGACCGCGACCCCCAACTCGTCTGGGCTTTTTACCATTGGCGCCGCCAATTGCTTGCGGCCCTTGAACCAAATGCAGCTCACCACGCTCTCGTTCTGGTCGAAAGCAAAAAGGAACAGTTCAGCCTTATTACTCAAAATATCGACGATCTGCATCGCCGGGCAGGCAGCAGCAACATCCTGGAATTGCATGGCAATATCTGGCAGATCCGCTGCACTGCCTGCAGCGTGGTGCGCTGGAACAGGGAACTCACTTTGCCGCCATTGCCCATTTGCCGGGATTGCGGCGCACTCCTTCGTCCTCATGTGGTCTGGTTTGGTGAACCTCTGGAAGCGGCCATACTGGAAAGCGCCATTGCCGCCTGTCGTTCCTGTGATCTGATGCTGGTAATCGGCACCTCCGCTGTTGTGCAACCGGCCGCCTCTCTGGCCTTAGTCGCCCAGGAGCATGGCGCCCGCATCGTTGAGATCAATCTGGAGGCAACTCCTTACACCGACCGTTTTGATTGCTGTTTGCGAGGCAAGGCAGGAACCCTGGTGCCGGAATTGGTACGAGATTTGTAAAGAAGCACAAATGCGGCCAACATCAGCCAGGAGGCGCTCTCCTGCTGACTAGCCGCACTCTCTCCAGCCGAATGGCTTTGTTACCGTACCAATATTTTTTGTTTATTTGGGCGAAAACGACATGACTGACACAAAGGCCATTGGAACAAAGTCTGTTGCTCGTCTCATGGGCAAATGGCTGTTGCTGCTGCTAGTGCTGGGCTGTCTGTGGCTCGGTGGCAATGTTTTCTATTTCCTCAATTCTCCCGCCAGTCGGACAGCCGCCACCATTGTCATCACCATCTCCCCGGGCATGAGTCTAGATGAGGTTGCTGGACTGTTGCAGTGCAAAGGTCTGGTACGCAGCGCCCGGAAGTTCAGCCTGCTGGTAAGAGTAAAGGGGCTCGCCCGGTCGATCAAAGCTGGAGAGTATGAGCTGTCCACAGGCTTGCGCCCCGGCCAACTGCTCGATAAGTTGGTGCAGGGATCGGTGATGGTTCATCAGGTAACCTTTCCCGAAGGAGTTACCGTCAGCCAGATCGCCCGCATTTTAGAAAGTGCAGGTTTGGCCCGGGCTGAGCACGTGTTAGCAGCAGCCAACGATCGGAAGATAGCGGAGGCATTGGGTATCCCCGCTGCCAGCCTCGAGGGCTACCTCTTTCCGGACACATACCGGTTCGCCCGTGATCTGCCAGCTTCCCGCATCCTGCAAACCATGGTGGCGCGGTTCAAGCATTATTTTGGCGAGGCTTATGAGGCAAAGGCCAGGAAACTTGGCCTGACCCGCCACCAGGTAGTCATCCTCGCCTCCATCGTGGAGAAAGAAACAGCTGTGGCCAGTGAACGCCCCCTGATCGCAGGTGTATTTCTCAACAGGCTGAAAAGAGGAATACCCCTGCAGAGCGATCCCACTGTCATTTATGGACTGCCAGGCTTTGACGGCAACCTCACTCGCGCTGATCTCAAAGCAGACACGCCATACAATACCTATACCAGAAAGGGTTTGCCTGCTGGTCCCATCTGTAATCCAGGCGCAGCAGCACTCAAGGCAGTACTATATCCCACTGCCACTCCCTACCTTTACTTTGTGGCCAAAAAAGACGGCACTCACTACTTTTCCGCCACTCTTGCCGAGCACAATGCTGCGGTAGCTCGCTATCAGAAGCGACGCTGACTGCAGGGCAAAGCCAAGGAAACCTTTTCAGCTGGAAACCGCACACCCTGGCGCTCCAGACCACTTCTTGCGCGGCGCAGCAGAGCGAACCGCCAATCATGTGGAGCAGAATTGCTTTATCTAATCTATGAATTGGGCAACAATTCAAGTTTTTTACCACTATCTTGTGGTGTTTTATCTACTTATATTATATATTGAGTTTTTTAATAATAAAATGGAGAGGGAGAATATGTGGCCCTGCCCTTGATCTGCTTTTTTTGTTGACAATAGTGGCGCCAAACTGGTATACGGTGCCATTAAGTGGTAAAAAGTGGTAAAAAGTGTCATCAGCAGATCAAAGTGGGGTTCCAATGTTCCGGGGCCGCTTCCATCATACCTTAGATGCCAAGGGGCGTCTACGCATTCCCACACGGTTCCGGGAAATTCTGCAGAAGCAATTCAATGATCAGCTGATCATTACCAATCTTGACCGTTGTCTCATTGCCTACCCTCTGCCTGAGTGGGAGAAGGTGGAAGAGCAGGTGGGAGGACTCTCCAAAATGAGTCCTGATATCAGAGCATTCCAACGGTTTTTCATCTCTGGCGCCACAGAGTGCTCATTCGACAAACAGGGAAGAATTCTAATCCCGCAAACACTGCGGGATTACGCCAAATTAGAGCGCGAGGTGGTCATTGCTGGCGTGCTCAAGAATTTTGAGATCTGGAGCAAGCCCCTGTGGGACGAGGAAATACGGAACTCCCAGGAAAATTTCCGCCAGATTGCCGAAAGCGTATCCAGCTACGGCGTGTAGCGCCATATCCCCCAGAGGCAATGCGGCCTCCCTTGTTCGAGGCCGGCTGAATTTGTACTGCAAGGCCGCCATGTCTCGGCGTGTTGGCTCTTTTTGAGAAATATGTATGAGCACAACATTTTTTTGCGGCAAGCTGGACTCTCAGCAGGCAGCAAGGTGCCTGGGCAGCGCATGTGTCACTGCTCATAGCAACAGTCGGCTGCAGACGGATTCCACTTTTTTTGCGGCCGGCAATTCAGCAATTGTTTCCAGGGTTATGAACAGTAATAGCAAGACATTGCCTCTGCTGCATCACCGCCCCGTGCTTGTGGAGGAGACAGTAGAGCTCCTCAACTGCAAGCCCGGCAGCTGTGTGGTGGACTGCACCATAGGCGGTGGAGGACATGCTCGTGCTATCCTGACAAAGATTGCACCGAACGGCTTGTTGCTTGGTATGGACTGGGATAAGGATGCCCTGACACGGGCAAGATTCACTCTCAGGGACTACCAGAACAGCATCATACTGGTGCGAGAGAATTTCTGCCGCCTTGCCCAGGTGCTCGCCAAGCACGGTATGCGAGAGGTGGACGGCATACTCCTGGACCTGGGGCTCTCTTCTTTCCATCTGGAGCAGCCAGAGCGCGGCTTCAGCTTCAATTCCCCAGGGCCCCTGGATATGAGGATGGATACCAGAAAGACAACCACTGCCGCTGATCTGGTCAACAACTTGCCCGAAAAAGAGCTCGCCTCCCTGATTCACAGATTAGGGGAAGAGCGGTGGAGCGCTCGAATCGCTCGGGCAATTGTCAGGAAAAGAGAACAACAACCTATTACCACAACTACTGAATTGAGCAAAATAATAGTGGCTGCTGTTCCCAGGGGGAAAAAGGGTCGCTGGCATCACCCTGCAACCAGAACGTTTCAGGCACTGCGCCTGGCTGTAAATGAGGAACTGGACAACCTCCAAGATTTTCTTGCTCAGGTGCTGACCTGTCTTCGTCCGGCAGGCAGACTGGCAGTTATTAGTTTCCATTCTCTCGAAGATCGATTGGTAAAGCATACCTTTGTCAATTGGAGTCGCAGCTGTCGTTGTCCGAAACAGGTAGTCGTCTGTCGCTGTCAGGGTCCACTCGTCCGGCTGATAACTCGCAAACCTGTTATGCCCACAGAGGAAGAAGTGGCTGCCAATCCTAGATCACGAAGTGCCCGCTTGCGGGTAGTTGAAAAGCTGGAGCCCGTATGAAGCGAGGAACAACAAAAGGGAAATTCCTCCGTCGTCAGCAGCTCAGGAGTCAAATGGGCTTGATATTGCTGCTGCTGCTTTGGGCGCTAGCCAGTGGCTTCGGCTATGTCTGGTGCAGAATGAAAGTGGTGGACCTGGGCTACCGACTGGCAGCAGCGCACCGGACGCACTCTCGGCTGGTGGATGACAACAAGAAGCTCTCTCTCGAACTCGCCCGCCTGAGGTCTCCGGAAAGGGTGGAACAGGTAGCCCTGTCACGACTCGGCCTCAGCCGACCCAACAAAAATCAGATAGTGGTCTTGCCATGAAACATAGCCGCCATGCCCAAGAACAGACAGGCCGCTGGGTGCGTTGCCGCCTGGTGCTGGTGTCAGCAGGGCTTTTTGTAGGCCTGACGCTCCTTCTTGGCCGCAGCGTGCAGCTGCAGCTCTTGCAGCAGGACCTCTGGACCAGCCTGGCGGAGAAACAGATTCAAAGAAATCTCCGCTTCGAATCCAGGCGAGGTGATATCTTTGATCGCAACGAGCAGGAACTGGCAGTAAGCGTTCAGGTCGACTCACTAGCTGCCAATCCCCGTCTAATAGGCAATGCCCGAGCCGCAGCCGCCAAACTGGCTCCCATTCTTGGCATGTCGCGCGCCAAGCTGACTAGAAAACTGCGACGCCAGCGCTCCTTTGTCTGGCTCAAGCATTATCTGTCGCCCCGCAAGGCCGACAGAATACGCGCTCTGGGTCTCAAGGGTATTCATTTCGTCAAGGAAACCCGACGCTATTACCCCAACGGCGCCCTCGCAGGCCATACCCTTGGCTTTGTGGGCCTGGACAAGAAAGGCCTGGAAGGGTTGGAGCGCTCTCAGGACCATCTGTTGCGAGGCCATCCCAATACCCAGGAAGGAGCCAAAGATGCCAGGGGCGGTATTATTTACACCCAGGGGCTGCCCGAGAGCGAAACCCCAGCAGGCTATTCACTGCGGCTCACACTGGACAGGCGAATACAGTACCTAGCCGAACGAGAATTAGAAAGGACAGTATCTGCCTTTGCTGCAAAAGGTGGCGTAGCAGTGGTTCTGGAGCCTGCAACGGGAGAGATTCTGGCGCTGGCAGTAGCGCCCCCCTTCAACCCAAACAGCTTTACCAGTTACACCCCCTCCGATTGGCGCAACAGGGCAGTGACTGACACCTTCGAGCCGGGCTCAACCTTCAAGATCTTCCTGGCAGCCGCTGCCCTGGAGGAAGGCGTGGTTCAACCACAGGATATCTTCTATTGCGAGCAGGGAAAATACCGCATCCACGGACACACTATTCACGACGCCAAGAAGTACGGCTGGCTGTCGCTCGCAAGAATCATTCAATTTTCCAGCAATATCGGCGCGGTAAAAGTGGGAGAGAAGCTGGGTGCCAGAACCTATTATCGATACATAAGAGCATTCGGTTTCGGCACTCCAACCGGCATAGATTTTCCGGGCGAAACCGGAGGTACAGTGCGACCTCCTGAAAACTGGACCAGCGTTGATCTGGCAGCAGCAAGTTTTGGCCAGGGAATATCAGTCTCGGCTCTCCAGCTCGCAGCGGCTGTGGCAGCGGTGGCCAACAACGGCTTGCTTATGAAGCCATATCTGATCAAAGACGTTCTCGACCTTCACGGCCGCGTCGTGCAACAGCATCAACCTCAGGTGGTCAGACGGGTGATCAGTGCGGCCACTGCCCAGCGGCTCAAGAAAATTCTTGTCAGGGCTGTAAGTCCAGAAGGCACAGGCTCTCATGCAGCTCTGGCCCACTACAGCACTGCAGGCAAGACCGGCACAGCCCAAAAGAGCAGTCTGCGGAAACAGGGCTATGCCTCGGACCGTTACACTGCCTCTTTCGTGGGTTTCACTCCTGTGGATCAGCCCAAAATAGTGGTGGCGGTGGTCATAAACGAACCCAGCAAAGGTCACTACGGTGGTGTGGTGGCTGCTCCTGCCTTCCGTCGAATAGCCTCCCAAACACTGCACTGCCTTCACGTACCTCCTGACAGAGAAGAAAGATCTCTTGCCTATCATTTTCAAGAGACCCGAATCAAGACAGACTTTCCTGAAGTACGGTCCGTGCTCTACAGTGAAAACGATGGCAGCAGCAGCCATCATATGCCCGATGTAAGGGGCCTGAGTCTAAGAGCTGCCCTGGATCAGTTGGCGGACATCTCTTTGCCCGTGACTGTAAAAGGCAGTGGCCGGGTAGTAAAACAGAGCCCCAAACCTGGCGCAGACTTGACTAGAATTCGCTCGTGTCGTTTGGTTCTGCGGGATGACTAGAAGATCACAAATACAGTTGCGAGAATTCCTCGAAGACCTTGCAGTCGTTGCTATAGACGGGGATATTGATATACCGGTCACCGGGCTCAGCTACCACACGGATCAGGTGCAAGAGGGGGGGGTGTTTCTAGCTCTAAAAGGCAGCCGCACCGACGGGCATGACTTCATCGAGCAGGCCGTTGCCCGGGGAGCTCGCGCCGTGGTAGTAGAAAGAAAGCTAGAGAGTTCAGCAAACGTTACCACTATTCAGGTGAAACACACTCGCCTGGCCCTGGCGAAAATGGCCAGCCGCTACTATGGCTTTCCTTCACAAAGACTCACGGTTATCGGAATAACAGGCACCAATGGCAAGACCACCACCTCCTACCTCCTTGAGTCGCTGTTTGCCGCCTGCGGCCATAATGTGGGCGTCATTGGCACAGTAAACATTCGCCAACCTGGCCAGAGCAGAACGGCGCAAATCACCACACCTGAGTCTCTCGATCTACAAGCTATACTTCGTCAAATGCTGGACTCCGGAGTCACTCATGTAATCATGGAAGTCTCTTCACACGGCCTGGACATGCACCGGGTGGACGGAACCACTTTTGCCGCGGCAATTTTCACCAATCTTTCCCAGGATCACCTGGACTATCATGGCACCATGGCCGAGTATTTTCAGGCAAAATCTCGCCTGTTCAGTCAGCTCCTCATAACAACAAGGGGTTCTGCGCCCCTTGCCGTGGTTAACAGCGATGATTCCTGGGGGGAAAGGCTCTGTGCCCAGGTTGACGGCCCTCTGTTGCGTTACGGACTATCTTCCTCTGCTCAGGTCAGGCCCTCCCGGGTAACCTCGGATCTGTCTGGCATTGCCGCCACAGTTGAGACGCCGACCGGAGAGCTGCTCCTGCATTCGCCTCTGCTCGGTCGGGTCAATCTGTACAATATCCTGGCGGCCACAGCAGTGGGTGTGGGCTTCAATGTGCCGCTGCCCATAATTCGTCGCGGCCTCGAAGCCCTGGCAAGGGTGCCAGGCAGACTGGAAAGGCTTCCCTGCAACCTGGGTTTCGAGGTAGTGGTGGATTACGCCCATACCCCTGATGCCCTGCAGAAAGCGCTGGACGCTTTGAAAGAACTGCCCCACAGGCGATTGCTCTGTGTTTTTGGTTGCGGCGGGGACCGCGACCGCAGCAAGCGGCCGCTCATGGGCAGGGCAGCTGCTCAAAGGGCTGATCTGGTCATAGTAACCTCTGACAACCCGAGAAGTGAAGAGCCGAAAGCCATAATGGCAGACATTGAGAAAGGCATACGTCCCCTGGGATTGCCGCTGCTGTCATCTTCGTCTCCTGCGGAACTGGCCGGGGCCAGCGGTTATCTCATGATCGAAGACCGGGCCCGAGCAATCGAGGTCGCCATCGATTCAGCCTCTTCTGGAGATCTCGTCTATATCGGCGGCAAGGGGCATGAAACCTATCAGATTATCGGTACTCAGCGCTTCGACTTCGACGACCGGCTGGTGGCTGGCCAGGCCCTGGAAAGTCGCGTCCGCAGAGAAAAAGTGCGGACTGGCTCCAGCTGCGGCAAAGCTGACTCTCCAACCAGATTGCAGCGACATAAGACGGCAAGAACAGCCAGGATCCACAAAGAGTACAACACGGGACCTGGCCCTTGACCATGGTGGTACTGGCCAAATCAATGACCAGAGTGCACAACAATAGAGGACAGCAATGGAGCCTGGATCAGGTCCTGGCGGCAACCCATGGCCGATTGTGCTCCTCGGGGTTGGCGCAAGTGAAATTTGCCGGCATATCCACCGACAGTCGCACAGTACAGCCTGGAGATCTCTTCGTCGCCCTGAAAGGAGAACGATTTGATGGCCATGACTTCGTGTCGCAGGCCGTAAACCAAGGAGCTGCTGGCGTGCTGGTTGCCGAGTTCAGGGCGGATGACTTTACAGATTTAACTGTGGCTGTGGTTGCTGTAGCCGACACCTTGAAGGCACTTGGCGATCTGGCAGCCTACTGGCGCCATCGCCACGCCATCCCTTTGGTGGCCATAACAGGCTCCAACGGCAAGACCACCACCAAAGAGATGGTGGCTGCCATCCTGAGCCGCTCATGGCGCGTGCTGAAAAACCAAGGGACTTACAATAACCTGGTCGGCGTACCTCTCACCCTGCTGCAAATGACCAACAGCCATCAGGCTGCAGTAGTCGAGATGGGTATGAATCGTCCTGGAGAGATAGCCAGACTCACAGAGATCGCTGCTCCAGAAGTGGGGTTGATTACTAATATCCAGCCGGCCCACCTGGAGGGAGTGCACTCTATTGAAGGTGTGCAGGCTGCCAAAGGGGAGCTCTTTGCCGGACTCCGGTCCCAGGCAACTATTGTAGTCAACCGCGACGACCCGCGGGTGTGCTCCCTGGCTGCTGACTACCCTGGTCGTCAGGTGGGTTACTCGTGCACAGGAGTCGTCACAGATGTAACAGTTGAGAGGATCATTGCCATGGATTCTGAAGGCAGCGTCTTCATCTTGAGACTCGGTAATGAAACCAGGGAGGTTCAGGTGCGCATCATGGGACGTCATCACCTGAATAATGCAGTTGCGGCAGCAGCAGTAGCCTGGAGTCTCGACCGTCCAGCAGATGACATCTCTGCAGCTCTCGCTGAGTTCAAACCCTTTGACAAGCGCATGGAGGTGGTGGTGTTCCCCGGCAACATTCATATCATCAATGACAGCTACAATGCCAATCCCGCCTCAGTAACTGCTGCCCTGCAAACGCTTATACGACTGAATCGTACTGGCAGATTATTTGCCGTACTGGGAGACATGCTGGAACTGGGTGAACGCAGCCCCGAACTCCACCGCCACGTGGGTCGCCTGGCAGCAGAAGAAGGTGTGGATTACCTCATTGCCCGTGGTGAACAGGCCAGGAATCTGCTTGCAGGAGCTGCCGAGGCCGGCATGGAAAGCGAGCGGTTGAGCCACGCTGTTGACCATCGTGAGATCGCCCTGAAGTTGCGCTCACTTCTGGCCAGTGGAGATTGGGTCCTGGTGAAAGGCTCCAGGGGCATGCACATGGAAAAAGTGGTGGACTACCTCATGGAGGAGTGGGGGAATTCACGGTCCTGAAAAGTGTTTGACTCTGCTGGCCAACTCTTCAGCAGAAATAGCAATGCGGGGCAACAGCACAACCGGGGCGGGCAGGAAAGATGAGCATGGATTCATTGGACAACAAAAGGGTGCTGGTTGTGGGTCTGGCGCGCAGCGGTCTGGCAGTGGCGAAATTTCTTTGCAGCCAGGGTGCTCGAGTGACCATCACCGATGAGCGGTCCGAGCCCCTTCTTGGGACCTTCCCGCAGAAGGCCCGAGAGCTCGGCTGTGAACTCGCCCTTGGAGGCCATCCACTGGAGATTTTCAGCGGTTCTGACCTGGTGGTCTTGAGCCCAGGCGTACCCCTGGATCTGCAACCACTGAACCTCGCTAGAGAGCGTTCCATACCAGTAATTGGTGAATTGGAACTTGCCTGCCGCTTCCTGCATTTGCCTGTTGTTGCCATCACTGGCACCAATGGCAAGACCACCACAACCACCCTGGTGGGAACCATGCTCGAGCAAAGCGGTGTGCGAACCTTTGTGGGGGGCAATATCGGCAATCCACTCAGCAACATCTTCTTTCTGGAGAATGCTCCTGAGGTGGCAGTGGTGGAAGTGAGCAGTTTTCAACTCGACTCCAGTTCCACCTTTCATCCGCAGGTAGGAGTTCTGTTGAACATCAGTGAGGATCACCTGGACCGCTATGACTCTTTTGAGGAGTATGTGGCCAGCAAGTGTCGGATATTCATGAATCAGAGCCAAACAGACAAGGCAATCTTGCCAGCTGTTGCTCCCTATTTTATGGATTATGGCCGTATTAGAAGCCAGCACCTTCTCTTCGGCAGCAAAGCAACCCTGGCTCACGCACGCGTAGACAGTGGGACTTTGATATGCAGTATGGGCCCAGGATGCAAAGTCCACTACGATCTCAGCCAATGGCGTCTGCCCGGCAGACATAACCTGGACAATCTCCTGGCAGCGGTGCTTGCCGCAACCTCAATGGGGGCCAGACCAGAGGCCATTCAGCGTACTATAGATTCTTTCTCTGGTCTGCCCCACCGTATGGAACTGATCTGCCACTGGCGCGGTATCAGATTTTACAACGATTCCAAAGCCACCAACATTGCTGCCGTCTGTAGTTCGCTGGCCAGCTTTTGCGACCCCATCATTCTTATCGCCGGAGGGCGCTACAAGGGCGGGCCACTCAAGTCTCTCGTTCCCCTGGTTAATGAACGCGTAAAAATGCTCTTGCTCATGGGAGAAGCCAGGTTCGAATTTGCCAGGGTGTTCAGCAGCTGCGGCTGCACCATGGTTGTCGACTCCATGGAGCGAGCTGTGCGGGAGGCCATTGCCGCCGCAGTGCCCGGCGATGTGGTTCTCCTGGCGCCAGCATGCGCCAGCTTCGATCTTTATGAAAATTATGAAGCAAGAGGAGATCATTTTCGCTCTATTGTGGCTGCAGTCACAAGCGAACTCCGCAATGCTGATGGTTGTCTAGAGACCTGTTCCCTGAGCGAGTCCTCCAGTGTAAGCAGAAGTTGAGCGGACTGCGGTGGAGCCCACGGCCGCTGCCGCCACCAGAAAATGACCAACATGGACAGGATAAAAAAACTGAAAAGCAGCTATGATTTGACCTTGCTCTGTACCACCCTTGCCCTGGTGGTCTGGGGACTGGTGATGCTCTACAGCGCCAGCTCCATCCTGGCCCAACAACGATTTGGCGACAGCCTGTTTTTTGTCAAGCGGCAGATTATCTTCGCTCTTGTGGGACTGGCGCTCCTCATCGGCAGCAAGAATATCCCTTACAAACTATATCACCGACTGGTCTACCTCATCTTGGCGGTGTGTCTACTGTCTCTGGCTCTGGTGTTGCTGCCGCAAATCGGTCACCGGGTGGGCGGCGCCAGAAGGTGGCTGCGGCTGGGTCCCATCTCTCTACAGCCGGCGGAATTTGCCAAACTATCGCTAATCATGTACCTCTCGTACTCCCTGGCCAAAAAGGAAGATCGGCTCAAGGACTTCAGTATAGGATATGTCCCGCATGTGATGGTTACCGGCCTCTTTGTAGGGCTGATCATCCTGGAGCCGGATCTGGGTACGGCAATCACCTATGCCTTGCTTGCCTTTCTCCTCTTGTTCGTAGCAGGCGTCCGCTTCCGTTATCTCATCCTGACGGCTGTGGCTCTTCTGCCGATGCTCTTTCTGGCCATATCCGGTAGCCGCTATCGTTGGGAAAGACTCCTGGCCTTCCTCGACCCGTGGAGAGACCCGAGCGACACCAGCTTTCAATTACTACACTCGCTGTTGGCTCTCGGCTCGGGCGGTCTGCTGGGAGTGGGCCTCGGGGCAGGAAAGCAGAAGCTGTTCTACCTGCCCGAGCCTCACACGGATTTCATTCTCGCTGTTCTCGGTGAAGAGATGGGTTTGCTGGGCATTGCTGGAGTACTTCTCCTCTATGGTCTTCTGTTATGGAAAGGCGTGCACATAGCACTGCGGGCGCCGGATCGCTACGCCAGCTATCTCGCTTTTGGTTTGACTCTGCTCATCGGCGTTCAGGTAATGATAAATGGTGCGGTAGTCATGGGCCTCTTGCCTACCAAGGGGCTGCCTTTACCGCTGATGAGCTATGGAGGCAGTTCTTTGCTGACGAATCTTGTTGCCATCGGCATTCTGCTGAACATTGCCTCCAGCTCCAACAAGCAAGCAACAGCAAAAAGGAAGGACAGCAAATGAGAGGACGCCATAGCGGCAAATTCTAGACTGCTTCCTTTGTATGGAATTGTAAACAATACCAGCGGGGACCCATGTACAGGCAGTCCTATCATATCCACTTCATTGGCATCGGCGGCATCGGCATGAGCGGCATTGCCGAACTGCTGCTCAATCTCGGCCATAAGGTGACCGGCTCCGATCTGAAGGAAAGCGACATTACTCAACGGCTGCAATCCCTGGGTGCCACAGTCTACTATGGCCACGAACCAGAAAACGTTAGCGGTGCCGAGGTGGTGGTGGTCTCATCTGCCATAGCCCCTGACAACCCGGAACTGGTGGCCGCCCGCGAACACTACCATCTGCCAGTAATAAAGCGAGCGGAGATGCTGGCCGAACTCATGCGTCTCAAGTACGCCGTCCTCATTGCAGGCGCTCATGGCAAGACCACTACCACTTCCATGATCGGCACCGTAATGGCTCGGGGCGGCCTTGATCCTACTGTGGTCATTGGCGGCCGCCTCAACTCCTGGGGCACCAATGCCAAACTGGGACAGGGAGATTTTGTGGTAGCCGAAGCAGATGAAAGCGATGGCACTTTTCTGCTCTACTCCCCAACCATATCAGTAGTGACCAATATCGACCGAGAACATCTGGACTTTTTTACAGATCTACAGCAGATCAGGGAAACTTTTCTGGAATTTATCAACAAAGTGCCCTTTTATGGCGCGGCCATCCTCTGTCTCGAAGATCCCAATATTCAGAGCTTGCTGCCGCTTGTCAAGAAACGGATCATCACCTATGGCTTCTCACCTCAGGCAGACTTTCAGGCGCGGCATGTTATTTTCGAAGGTCTGAGCACCTCTTATCGCGCCTTCCTCCATGGCGAGGAGATGGGCACAGTAAAACTGGCAATCCCTGGTCGTCACAATGTGCTCAACTCCCTGGCAGCAGTGGCTGTGGGGCATGAATTGGGCATAGGCTTCGATGACGTCCGTAAAGGTCTGCAGGAAATGACCGGGGTGCAGCGCCGTTTTCAGATCAAGGCCGAAGTGGGCGGCGTTACCATAATCGATGACTATGGCCACCATCCCACTGAGATTCAGGCAGTACTGCAAACAGTGGCACAGTGTTATCCTGGTCGCAGACGCATTGCCGTCTTTCAGCCACACAGGTACAGCCGCACCCAGGCTCTTTTTCAAGAATTTACCACCGCCTTCTATCAATCGGATGTCCTGCTGGTCACGGATATCTATCCGGCTAGTGAGCAGCCAATTCCGGGTGTAGAGGCGGCAAAACTTGCAACCGCTATTCAGCAGCATGGCCATGGCAACACCATCTTTGTGCCTGACATCAAAGAAATCGTGCCATTGTTGCTGGACGAATTGGCAGCCGGTGATGTGGTCTTGACCCTGGGAGCTGGCAATATCTGGCAAACTGCAGATGAACTGGCAAGACGCTTGGAGGAGCGGGCGCAACGGTAAAAGGGGCTCCCCCTGAATCTTTGCTGAAGAAGGAAAGCAGCAGGACCCATGAACCCATCCCTCAAAAGAAAACTTCAGAGCCTCGAGCATCTTCGCCTCGACTGGGATGTGCCTCTGGCTGGCTACACCTCTTTCAAGATTGGCGGACCTGTGTCCTGTCTGCTGCGGCCCTTCGATATCGACAGTTTGCGCCGTGCTGTCGCTGTATTGAACTCTTACGATTTCCCCTATTTTGCTCTGGGCAGAGGCTCCAATATCCTGGCCAGCGAGGCGCCCATTCAGGCGGCAGCCATACTCATGGAGGCTGGTCTGCACAACGTTGTCGTGCAGGAAGAGTCCTGTCTTGTACGGGCCCAGGCAGGCGTCCGTTTGAGTCGTCTGCTCCGCTGCTGTCTGCGGCACGGGCTGGGAGGCCTGGAATTCCTTGTTGGTATTCCCGGAACCGTTGGTGGGGCAGTGAAAATGAATGCGGGCAGCCATGGGCAATGCCTTGCTGAAGTCTGCCATTCTCTCCTCATTCTCTGCAAAGACGGCTCTGTGGCTCAACTGGCAAGCTCCGAGTTGCAATTTTCATATCGTCACCTCCAGTTGCCTCCGGGTGCCCTGATTCTGGAAGGGGTGTTTTCCCTGGTGCGGCTGCCTGGACAAGCTATCCGCAGCCGGCTCCGGCAGCTTCTCAAAAAACGCCAGGCTAGCCAGCCCTGGCAGCTTCCCTCTGCCGGGTCGATTTTCAAGAACCCTCCAGGAGATTATGCCGGCAGACTCATAGAAGCTGTTGGTCTCAAGGGCGTTGCAGTGGGTGGAGCACAAATATCACCTCGTCACGCCAATTTCATAGTGAATCGAGGGGGAGCCACAGCTGGCGAGGTTATGGCACTCATCCGACTGGCTCGCGAAAAGGTAGAAAAGGAAACCGGCATCCATCTGGAGTTAGAGGTGGAGCTTCTCGGCAATCACTTTTAGAAGACAGCGCAGAGTAAGCAAGTGATGGGTAGATTCTGGAACGGGTGACCCCATGGCTGCAGTGAACAAAAAAAAGAAACTCCGTGGTAGACAGCCCCGGTGGAGATCTCTGCTGAGACCATTTCTCTATGGCATCTTGATTAGTTTGTCACTCTACGGGCTGAGTATTTTTTGTGTTGCCGGCTACCATATGCTGCTCCGCTGTCCCTGGCTCAGGGTAACCGCGATTCAGGTAGAGGGTTGTCAGCGGGTGGAGTCGGCGGCCATCATCGAACAGGCAAAAATTCCCCCAGGGGTGAATATTCTAGCATTGGACCTGGATGATGTACGACAACGAGTAGCTTCCCACCCCTGGGTGGCGGATGTCTCTGTAATTCGAGAGATTCCCGACAGAGTTCGCATTGTTATTGCTGAGCGCCGGCCTTTCGCCATTGTGCGAACTGGCGACTTCTATCTCATAGACAGCAGCGGTTACTGTTTTGCCAAGGTTGAGGTAGCCAAATACCCTGGCTTGCCCATTATTTCTGGAATTGATACTGCCCTCATTTCCCGAAGGCGTAGGGTGCCGCCTCGAGTGCTCGCCATGATCAAAGAACTCCATGCTCAGTGTCAGTCAGGGCTGCCCTGGAGATTGATTTCTGAGATTGTGGTCACCAGCAGTGGTGGGCTCAAGCTCTTCACCTTAAAGGATGGCATTGCCATAAACCTGGGCAAGGACGATTACGCCCGCAAGATGGTTCGTCTGCAAAGAGTGTTGCAGTACCTGGAAGAGCAGCATATTCCCTGTCGCCTGCGGGCTATTGATCTTGCCTATCGGGATCGAGTTTTTCTCAGGGGCGATTTTTCTTCAGCCCAAAAACTTCAGCATGAGCGAAAGGGTGTGTGAGCATGGCCAAGAAAAAGGAAGAATTACTCGTGGGGCTCGATATCGGTACCACCAAGATCTGCGCTGTTGTGGGGGAAGCAAGCCAGGAGGGATTGGATATTGTTGGCATAGGCACTCATCCTTCCGAAGGTCTGCGCAAAGGGGTTGTGGTTGACATTGAGAGCACGGTTGATTCCATCAAGCGTGCAGTGGAAGAAGCGGAACTCATGGCAGGTTGCGAGATCAATGCTGTCTATGCTGGTATTGCTGGGGGTCACATCCAGAGTCTCAACAGCCACGGTGTCATAGCTGTAAAAAATCGTGAAGTGACTCAGCAGGACATCGACAGGGTGATTGATGCAGCCAAGGCAGTTTCCATTCCTTTTGACAGAGAGGTAATTCACATCCTGCCGCAGGAATATATCATTGACGATCAGGGTGGCATTCATAATCCGCTTGGCATGTCTGGTGTGCGTCTGGAGGCCAAGGTCCACATAGTCACCGGTGCAGTGACCTCGGCGCAAAACATTGTCAAGTGCTGCAACCGCGCTGGCCTGGATGTCTGCGATATCGTCCTCGAGTCCCTGGCCTCAGCTGAGGCAGTCCTGTCACCTGAAGAAAGGGAGCTCGGAGTGGCCCTGGTAGACTTTGGCGGTGGCACTTCTGATCTGGCCATCTTTTCTGAAAAGAGCATTCGCCACACTTCGGTTTTGGCCCTGGGCGGCAACAATCTTACCAACGACATTGCCGTGGGTCTGAGGACTCCGGTGGAAGAAGCTGAAAAGATCAAACAGCGCTATGGCTGCGCTCTGACTGCCTCGATTCAAAAGGACGAAACCATCCAGGTGCCCAGCGTGGGTGGAGGCAAACCGAGAGTACTCAGCCGTCAGTTGCTGGGGGAAATTCTCGAACCTCGGGTAGAAGAAATCTGCTCCCTGCTGCATCGCGAGATCATCCGCTCCGGCTACGCTGATCTGGTGGCCTCCGGTCTGGTAATTACCGGCGGCTCAGCTTCCCTGCCCGGGCTTGCCGAACTGGCGGAACAGGTATTCGGTCTGCCGGTGCGTACCGGTATACCATCCAATATTGGAGGGTTGGTGGATGTGGTTAAAAATCCCATGTACGCCACGGGCGTGGGTCTCGTGCTCTATGCCCTCAACAGGAAACCCAAGAAGCTCTTTCGCATCCGGCAAAACAACATATTCAACCGACTTATAGACAGGATGCGACGATGGTTTGGCGACATAGTGTAGCAACCCCAATCTTAACCCTTAACCCACAGGCGGTCATGCGGCCCGAAGCGAGGCCAGAGGATGGGGGGTAATTCCCGGCCTCCCATCCTAATCTGGCCTCCTGGAGGGCAGGCAGTCGATAAATATTTTGCAATATCTGGAGGGCGGCACCTAGCGCAAGATTGCTCAGCAGTGCAAATGAATGTGGCACAGGTGAATAGTGAGTCCTCGATTTGGTGGCTTCGGGCTCGGGCCACGAATGACGGGCAATATGAACGCAAAGGGAGGCAGGAGGTGAATCATGATTTTTGAGTTTGCAGAGTGCGAAAACGCAGCAAAGATCAAAGTGATCGGCATTGGAGGCGGCGGGGGCAATGCCATCAACAACATGATCGAAGCCAATCTTGTTGGCGTGGACTTTATTGTCGTCAACACTGACTCCCAGTCCCTGGAGACCTCTCTAGCTCCAGTAAAGATCCAGATAGGAGCCACCATCACCAAGGGACTGGGGGCGGGCGCCAATCCGGAAGTGGGCCGCAACGCCGCTCTGGAGGATTCGGAAAAAATTAAAGAGGTCCTCGAGGGCAGTGACATGGTGTTCATCACCGCCGGCTTTGGCGGTGGCACGGGCACTGGCGCCAGCCCCGTGGTGGCAGAAATTGCCAAAGAACTGGGCGCCCTCACTGTGGCTGTCGTGACCAAGCCTTTCAACTTCGAAGGCCGTCAAAGAATGAAGCAGGCGGAACGCGGCATCCAGGAACTCAAGAAGGCGGTGGACACCATCATCACCATCCCCAACGACCGCCTTATCAGTCTGGCACCCAAAAGGGCGACCTTTCTGGAAATGTTGAAGAGAGCAGACGAAGTGTTGCTCTACGCCGTCAAGGGCATCTCCGACCTCATCATGATCCCTGGTCTGGTTAATCTCGATTTCGCGGATGTGAAGACCATTATGAGCGAGATGGGCATGGCCTTGATGGGAACCGGCATAGCCAGCGGTGACAACCGCGCCACAGAGGCTGCCGAACAGGCCATCTCCAGTCCGCTTCTGGAAGATATCTCTATCAGCGGCGCCCGGGGCCTGCTCATGAACATCACCAGTGGACCTGATCTCACCATCGAGGAGGTCCAAGAAGCCTCCTCTCTCATTCAACAGCAAGCCCACGAGGACGCCAACATCATCTGGGGAACCGTGCTGGATTCGAACGTGGGTGACGAGCTGCGCGTCACGGTAATTGCCACGGGCATCGGCGAAGTGGATGCCAGACCGAAACCAGATCTGGGAGTTATTCAAGGCAGCCGCCAGGCGGACGACCTGGAGATTCCCACTTTCCTTCGTCAGAGTAAGAAACTTGCTGAGTCGAGCAGTGAAGGTGCAACCTGCAGCATCAGGGATCTGGCCTTTGACGAGGACGAGTTGGATATTCCCACATTTCTCAGACGCCAGGCCGACTGATAATCTGCAATGCCCGGCCTGCAACGGCGGAGCTTCTGCTTCAGCCGACTTAAGGGACAGGCATATGCAGGCGGCAGACATAGACGGCTATCTATGGCATAATGAGGCAAAAGTGTTTTCTTTGTGCTCTCCACAAAGTCATGTTCCCCAGGCGGGCGTTAGGCTGCAGCGCACCATCTCTTTTGATGGTGTCGCAGCAAGACACCGGGGTGTTCAATGTCTAGGAAGTATCGTCAACGGCTGCAGCAACAGCTTGCCCGAGAGCTGGGCACGGTCAGAAAAGACTGGCAAGGAAGGGTGACAGTGGCACTGCTATATCCCAACCGATATTACCTGGGCATGTCCAACCTCGGCTTCCAGACCGTGTACAAAGAGTTCAACAAGCTGGAAGAGGTGGTTTGTGAACGCTTCTTTCTGCCAGAGCGCGAAGATATTGCTGCATTTAGCTCGAAACAGCCATTGCTTTCTCTGGAAAGCCAGAGGCCCCTGAAGGATTTTGCCATTGCAGCCTTCTCTGTATCTTTTGAAAATGATTATCCCAACCTTGTTCACCTCCTGAGACTTGGTTGTCTAACCCTCTACAGCTCCCGCCGCCACCAGCACGAGCCCCTGGTGGTGGCGGGTGGCGTCGCCACCTTTATCAATCCAGAACCCATAGCACCGTTCGTTGATCTCTTCCTGCTCGGCGAGGCTGAGGACCTGCTGAGCCGCTTTATCCACTCATGGCAGCAGGGGCAACAGCAAAAAATGTCGAAATCCACTCTGCTGGAGCAGTTGGCCTGCACAGTGCCCGGGGCATACGTACCATCTCTCTACCGGACACAACATTATGCGGACGGGCGCCTGGCAGCGTGGGAGCCACTGCCTCCAGCACCCGCCAGAATCAAGATCGCCAGGAGCAAGACTTCCCGCCAACAGCCGGCAGTGACCACTATTGTCACACCGGACACTGAATTTGCTTCAGCCACCCTGGTGGAGCTTGGTCGAGGATGCGGCCGCGGCTGCCGCTTCTGTGCAGCCGGCTTCGTTTACAGACCAGTTCACTTTCACAGCAGCCACCTGGTGCTTCGTACAGTGGCAGAAGCAGGGCTGCCGGTAGACAAAGTGGGTCTGGTAAGCGCCGCAGTTTCTGACCACCCTGAGATAGACTCCCTTTGCCTCGAGCTGCGAAACCAGGGCTGTAACCTGACCATTTCTTCCCTCCGAGCCGACTCTCTGACGCCGCAGCTGCTCGAGACCCTGGCTGCCAGCGGCCTGCGCTCCCTGGCCATCGCACCTGAAGCTGGAAGCGAACGGCTGCGGCGGGTGATCAACAAGAAGCTCTCCGAGGCACAAATTCTGGATGCTGCTGCCGCTATATTCGAAAGTGGCTTCGTCCATCTTCGCCTTTATTTTATGGTGGGACTGCCCACCGAAACAGAAGAGGACGTCAAAGCAATGGTCCAGCTGGTCAAGCGGTTGAAGCACACTCTGCTCGTTGTGGGCCGTGGTCGAGGCCGCCTTGGCACTATCACTGTCAGTCTCAACTCATTCGTGCCAAAGCCGTTTACTCCTTTTCAATGGACAGGCTTCTGCGACCTCGCAGTACTGAAAAAGCGAATCCGCAAGATAAAGCGCGAACTGGCGCCGGTGGCCAACGTCCGTGTCCATGCCGACGTACCAAGATGGGCTTACAACCAGGCCCTGCTCTCCCGTGGCGACAGGCGACTGGCCTCATTATTGGAACAACTGGTAAAAAATCAGGGCAACTGGCCTCAGGCGGTCAAGAGCGTCAATGTCAACCCGGAATTCTATGTCTACCGTCAACGGCAAAGGGATGAACTCTTGCCCTGGGATTTCATGGATCATTCCATAGACAAAGGATTCCTTTGGCGGGAGTATCAGAGGGCCCTGGCCGAAAAAACTACGCCAGCCTGCGTTCCCGAAAGCTGCACGGCCTGCGGTGTGTGTCCTGCTGGCTCCACGCCCTCCTGAATGTCACAACTGTCATGCTCGAGCACACCTTTATCCATCTGCCCTTCATTGGCCCGCGCACAGAGGTGCAGCTCTGGCGTCAGGGCATACTCACCTGGGAAGATCTCAACCACCACCTTGGCCATTGGCCCAAATGCGTCAAAAGAAGAGAAGCCATGCAGCGAGCACTCGAAGAATCCTGGCGCCATCGGCAGCAACCCACCTATTTCCACAGTCACCTGCCCAGCAGTGAAAGATGGCGGCTGTATGGTTCGTTTCGGCACAGCTGTGCTTTCCTTGACATCGAGACTACGGGCCTCAGCAGCTTTGCTTATGAAATAAGCGTGATTGGCATCTTTGACGGGCTGCACCTGTACCAGTTTGTCAACGGCCGCAACCTGGAGGAATTCGAGGAGGTCATCTATCATTACGATCTGCTGGTCACCTTCAACGGCAGCCGCTTCGACCTTCCCTTTATCACTGCTTCATTTCCCAACTTCCGCTTCCAGCATGCCCATATTGATCTCCGCTTTGTGCTGCATCATCTGGGCATCCAGGGAGGCCTCAAAAAAATAGAGCCTCTTTTCGGCATCCACCGCCACGCTGACATCAGGCAAATGGGAGGCTATGAGGCGGTTCTGCTCTGGCAGGAGTACCTGCGAGGCAGTTCAGAAGCCCTGGAACGCTTGCTCCTTTACAACCGGGCGGATGTACTGAACCTGCAGACCATAATGGAAGCTGCTTATGAACGACTTCTCCGCCGACTGGAATCCAGGATAGGCAAACTGTTGTTTTCTTGATTTATAATGTCCAAGAAATACTCCCAGCTGCCGCTTGCCCGCCGGCTTGTGCCAGCGACTGCTCTCGGCAAAGTCTTGACGAAGCCGGGAGTCCTGACGAAGACGCAAGCCACTGGCGAAGCCGGACTTGTCAGGGCGTAGCCAAAGGCGAAGCCAAGGACAGCGCAGTCTGAAGCCTGCGGCTACCGCCATAATGCCACGATATTTCCCGATAACCGACAACTGACAACCAATAACTGACAACCCCCACTCCCTTGCAAAAATGGCGAAGCGTTACTAATTTATTAGGCATAATAGCCTCTCTAACTCCCGGAGGAATCCATGAAGTGGTTCGACGATGAAATCGACAAGGAATTTGAGCGCATGCGCCGACGCATGGAGCAGACCTTTGGTGCTCTGAGACGGCAGACTGCGGCAACGCTTCTCAGTGACAGCGGCTGGCGCCCTCAGATGGATCTGTACGAGACCGATGGTGATTACGTTGTCCTCGTTGCCCTGGCTGGCATGAAGCCAGAGGAGCTGGAAGTAGTTGTTGATCGGGATACCCTGCGAATCTCAGGCAACAGATGTCGACCCTTGAGCCAAGGGATTATTAAGGTTCACCAGATGGAAATAGACTTCGGTCCCTTTAGTCAAACTATCCGTCTGCCGGAGGCGGTCGACTCGAACCGGGCAAGCTCCACTTATCGCGACGGCTTTCTGACGGTGCGTCTGCCCAAACAGAGCAAGGTCACCGCCACCATTAGCGTCACTGTGGAGGAGTAATCTTCAGTTCGAGCCAGAATACTTTTCAAGGAGTCTCTGATGGCTGATGACGCAGCACCAGTAACCACTGTCCAACAAAGTCAGCAGGTGCCCGAGCAGTTGCCAGTGCTGCCTCTGCGGCAAGGTGTGCTCTACCCGGAGCTCACCGTACCTCTGATGGTGACAACCCCCGAGCACAAGAAGCTGGTAGACGACGCCCTGGTAAAGGACCAGATGCTGGCGGCTGTAGCACAAAAAAATGACAAGGTCAGCCATCCCAGGATGGCTGACCTCTATCAGGTTGGGGTGGCTGTTTTTATCCTGAAAATGATGAGAACACCTGACGGCGCTTACCACCTGCTGGTGAGAAGCTTCAAGAAAATCCGCTTGCTGGAGGCAGTTCAAGAAGAGCCATATCTGGTGAGCCGCATACAGGTTATTGACGAACATATCGAGGTTGACCAACAGATAGAGGCCATGGTGGTAAACATCCGCAACCTCTTTCAAAAGATGGTAGCGCTGAGCAGTCTGCCTGACGAACTGGGTGTGCTGGCTATGAATGTGCCCGGACCCTACCCTCTGATCTATCTGGTGGCCTCCAACCTGGACCTGCCCCCGGCGCAGGCCCAGGAAGTTCTCGAAAGTGAAGATCTCAACAGTGTTCTCGAACAGTTGACCGTCTCCCTCAACAAAAAGCTGGAAACCCTCGAGCTCAGCCAGGAAATTCAGAAAAAGGTCAAAGAAGGCATGGACAAGAGCCAGAGAGACTTCCTGCTGCGGGAACAACTCAAGGCCATTCAGAAGGAACTGGGAGAGAGTGATGAACGGACCATGGAGGTGGAGGAACTCAGGAAACGTCTGGCAGATACTCCTATGCCGGCAGAGGCGCGCAAAGCTGCAGAAAAAGAACTCGACCGTCTGAGTCGCATGCCTCCTGCCGCCGCTGAATACACGGTGTCACGCACCTATCTGGACTGGCTGCTCGACCTTCCCTGGGAAACAGCCACCGAAGACAACCTCGATATGGCCGCTGCTCGCCAGACATTAGACCAGGATCATTACGACCTGGAAAAGGTGAAGAAACGCATACTGGAATATCTGGCTGTACGCAAGCTGAAGAAAGATCTCAAGGGCCCTATCATTTGCTTTGTGGGCCCTCCCGGAGTGGGCAAAACCTCCCTGGGCCAGTCAATTGCCAGAACACTCGGAAGAAAATTCGTGCGCATCTCCCTGGGAGGCGTCCGCGACGAGGCTGAAATTAGAGGCCATCGCCGCACTTATGTTGGCGCCCTCCCGGGGCGCATCATTCAGGGGCTTCGCAAAGCTGGCACCAACAATCCTGTGTTCATGCTCGATGAAATAGACAAGGTTGGCACCGATTTTCGCGGCGACCCTTCTTCTGCCCTGCTCGAGGTGCTGGACCCAGAGCAAAACTCGACATTTTCGGACCACTACCTGGAAGTTCCCTTTGACCTTTCCAGGGTCATGTTTATTACCACGGCAAACATCCTGGAAACAATTCCAGCGGCGCTGCGGGACCGCATGGAAGTAATGGAGCTGCCCGGCTACACAGACCAGGAAAAACTGCTCATTGCCAAGAGACACCTGTTGCCCACTCAGCTCCAGGAGCACGGCCTCAGCGCGGATCTCCTCACAGTGGAGGATGAGGCCATTGTCACCATCATCCGCTCCTACACTCGGGAGGCCGGAGTGCGCAATCTGGAAAGACAATTGGCAGCGCTGTGTCGCAGTGTGGCCTCAGCAGTGGCCTCAGGCAGAGAGGAAGCCACTACCATTACCAGTGACAATCTGGCCGACTATCTGGGTCCTGCCAAGTATATCCCGGAACTTACTGCCAGGACCTGGGGCCCCGGCCTTGCCACGGGTCTGGCCTGGACGCCCACAGGCGGTGAGATCATCTTCATTGAAGCTGCTCGGATGCCAGGGAAAGGCAACCTTACCCTCACCGGCCAGTTGGGAGATGTGATGAAAGAGTCCGCTACTGCAGCCCTGACCTACGTTCGTGCTCACGCAACCGAACTAGGGCTTGGCGACAACTCCTTCGACAAAACAGATATCCATGTGCACGTGCCAGCTGGTGCCATCCCTAAAGATGGCCCATCTGCCGGCATTGCCATGCTGGTAGCATTGACCTCGCTCATGACCGGCCGGCAGAGCCGCAGAGAGGTCGCCATGACTGGAGAGATTACCCTGCGAGGCGATGTTCTGCCGGTAGGCGGCATCAAAGAAAAGGTGCTGGCAGCAAGCCGCGCTGATCTCGTTGATGTCCCTGAAGAAATCCGCCACAGTATACGCTTCCATTTTGTCCGGGCTATGCCCGAGGCCCTGGAGGTTGCTCTGGAAACCCAGAAATAAGCACCTGCCCTTGACAAGTCTCTTTACGCAACTTAACTTTGTGCACCAGGTTGATAACAAGGTGTAATGGAGTTATATCAGTTCTATCTCTATAAGCCTACAATCCACACTCTCAGGAACGGAACCTTAAGGCATTTCAATCCGGAAGAAATAAATAACAGTTGCTTCTATACTCAACTGCTGCGAGGGTACTGTCGCTCTAATTTGAAAATAAAGAGGGCGATTCTTTATAGCTGATACATCAACAACTGAAACGAAAAGGAGTAAGCAAATGAAGAGTATCATGAGAACACTGATGCTGCTAGGTCTGGTCATGGGATTATCGTTGTGTTTGACCATTCCAGCGAGCGCCAAGATCATCCCGAGGGTAACCAACTTCGTTATTCTGGTAGATCAATCCGGCTCCATGTTCATGAACTATGACAAGGGCAACAGGACAAAGGCCGCGCTTGCCAAGGAAACCCCGACAAGAAGATTGATCGGTCCTGAAACGTACAGTCGGGCCTTTTTCAGACCGCACTTTCAGGCCTTGCCTACGGAAGGAAAGGTTTATCGGAATCTTACCGCCCTTGGCCCCGCCATCTCTGACACCGACAATGTGCTGCAACTCTTTACAGGGAGCAGGATGGTAGTTCTGGTCTCAGACGGCCGGGCCACGGAGGGCGGCGACCCTGTGGAGGCAGCAAAAGCCCTGTACGCCAAATACCCCAACCTCTGTATACACGTGGTCTCACTCGCTGATGAGGACAAAGGCAGAGAGGTTTTGAAAACCATAAGCGGCATGGGCAACTGCGTCTACGCTGAGGGATCTGATCTGCTGTCAGACCCCACGGCGCTGCAGAACTTTCTCAGTCAGACATTTTATGAGGAGATTCCGGATGAAGCCCTAGTGGCTATACTGCCGCCGCCGGCGAAGCCCCCGGGAACTCTGGAGATCATCACTATTCATGCACCTTACTTTGACTTTGACAGCGCCGAAATCAACGCAGACTACATACCTGCTTTGGATCTGGTGGTTGACAAGCTGGCCAGCAATCCGAATCTCAGCATCGTTATAGAAGGCCACACGGATTCTACTGGCCCAGCAGAGTACAACCAGAAGCTTTCTGAGCGCCGGGCCCAGGCTGTCCAGGCCTATCTGCTCAAGAAAGGTGTGCCTGCAGACCGGATGACAGTCATAGGCTGGGGTGAGAGCAGGCCAAGAATCAGCAATCTGACCCGCGAAGGCAGAGCAGCCAATCGCAGGGTAGAAATCAGGGTGTTGGAAAGAACCGGTCAGTAAGTTAGCCGAAACAAGAGAAGGACGCCGCATCTGGCGAAAAGAGTTGGAAGCGGGTCCTTCAATATCCAGCCTGGCAAACCTCCCCTTTCCATAAAGGGGAGGTTTGATTTTTTTTAGGCTTGTAAATCTTCTTCCTTTATTTCTCTGCCGCAATCAGGACACAGGCTGATCTCCTGGAGATTCAGATCAAAGAAGCGCTGCATCCACTCCTTGCCGGTCCACAGATACTCGATCCACACCTCGTAGCCGCACTGACAATAGCCCAATTTGCTGTTGATCATTCAAATAGATCCTTCATGCCTGAGCAGCCACTCTTTCCTCCACAAGCCGCTGCCATAGCCAATCAATTTGCCGTTGCTGCCGATGATACGATGACAGGGCACCACCAGAGCAATCGGGTTCTTGCCATTGGCTGCACCCACGGCCCTCACGGCCCGGGGTCTGCCTATGGCCACGGCAATATCGCGGTAGGAGGCCAGCCGTCCATAAGGAACCTCGAGCAATTGCCGCCAGACCTTTTTCTGAAACCCGGTTCCGTCCATGTGGATCTTCAGGTGGAAATCCTGGCGTCGATGGTAGAAATACTCGTCCAGCTGGCGGACAGCCTCGCGTACGGCTGGATGAGAGTCATATGCTGGCCGCGGACTCTGGACAAAGCTCAGGGAGGTTATGGCCTCAGCAGTGCCGCCCACCTCGAGGAGACCGATGGGCGATTCATAGTAGTCGTAGTATAGAGGCGTCACAATTTGTTTGTCAGCAATATTGTTGGCTCTGCGCATCTCCGTCACCCAGGGCAAGCGCCAAAATCCACTTTCAGCAAAATCAAGCTACACTACCTGGTTGAACTTTTTTTGAAGTTTTCTATGAATGAATGATTTTGCTTTTTCCCCGGTGTAGTCAGCAACTATATGGCCATTGCCAAAAAGCAGCCACTTGTAGATCAACAACCCCTCCATGCCCACAGGACCCCTGGCGTGTATCTTGTTGGTACTGATGCCCACCTCTGCGCCCAGGCCGTAGCGATAACCGTCGCTGAATCTGCTGCTGCAGTTCAGAAAAACATCAGCAGAATCTACCAGGTTCATAAACTCGAGGCCTCTGCTTCTGTCCCCAGTTACAATCACATCTGTATGTCCTGAGCCATACTTGTTGATGTGTTCGATTGCCTCCTGCAAACTGTCTACTATTTTGACTGCCAGGATCAGGTCCAGGTACTCTGTTCGCCAATCTTCCTCTGTCGCCCGGACCACCTCGATAATCTTACCTGTCTCCTCGCAGCCCCGGATTTCTACCCCTTTTTGCTCCAGACTCTTTTGCAGCTGCGGCAGCAGCGCCTTTGCTGCATCCCGGTGTACCAGCAGTGTCTCAGCTGCATTGCACACAGCCACATACTGGCACTTGCTGTCCAGCACGATTCTCTCGGCCATTTGCAGATCGGCTGTCCTGTCCACATACACGTGACAGATGCCCTCAGCATGTCCCAGGACTGGAATATTGGTATTGGCCATTATGTGTTGCACAAAGGCATTGCTTCCCCGGGGGACAATCAGATCAATGTACTCGTCGAGTCGCAGCATTTCCGCCACATCTGCCCGCGTTTCGAGCAGAGCCAGCCAACCTGCGGGGATCCCTGCCTTGACACTCGTCTGGTAAATAATCTCAGCCAGTATGCGGTTCGTCTCTGCAGCCTCACTGCCACCCTTCAAAAGCACAGCATTGCCGCTCATGAGGCACAGTGAAGATATTTGCACCAAAGCATCAGGCCTCGATTCAAAGATTACCCCGATCACACCGATAGGACAGCTCACTTTATAGAGTTCCAGGCCCTCATCCAGCTCCATGGCACTCAAAGTCACACCCACAGGATTCGCCAGTGCCTGCAAACTTTGCAGCCCCTGGCAAGCCTCCTTGATCTTCGCCTCGTCAAATTTCAGTCGCTTCAATAGAGGTGCGGCAAGATTCTCTTTTCTGGATCTCTCCAAGTCCTGGCGATTTGCAGAGACAATGTCATTTGTTCTCTTTTCAAGTGTTGTGGCAATCGCAGCAAGAGCCCGCTTTTTTAACTCGCCACCAACTGCCGCCAACTGAATTGCCGCCCCTTTTGCTTGCAAGGCTGCCTGCCTGGTATCCATTGCACCCCTCGTTCGTAATCAGCATATTTCATGAAAGGCCAGTAGCGTTCACACCCACGTCAGTCTTTCTCTCCAGGCCGCAGACCCTGGCTCTGAGTCCAAAAGCAGTGCTGTCTGGAAGCAGACCAAGAGAACCAGCCAACCTCGCCCGGCTGCCATCTGATGAGTCCCTGGGGTTGCCTGGAGGACAATTATCTTGCCAGCTCGAGCACGTCCAGCCGCAAAACGCCTTGTGTCAATTGCCAGCATCTTCGGCCATCTTCTTTTTCAAGGCCCGGTATCTTTCAAGGTCAATAGTGACTCTGTTGCCTGCATTGTCAAGATCCTCCTGTTTGATCTTGTTGCCATTTTTGTCATAGTAAACAACTCTTTTATAAACACCAAGGCGACCAATGAGACTGTTCTTGTTTATATAGTATTCTCTCTTGTATAACTGGTTATCCTTGTGATAGAAGTTTACCATTCTGTAAAATCCATAGACTCTAGAGTGAGTATCAGTTGAGTAGATTTCTCCAATTTTTTCTTTTCCCCAGGAATAGGAGACAGTTCTTTGCCAGCCTTCCTTATTAGCCTGTTCTGGTCTGGCTACTACTTCAGTTTTCACTTTTACTCCCTTGTTATTATAGGAGTATATTATTTCTTGTATACCTTTCTTGTATTCCTGGTCTTCAGAAGAAAATTCAATCCTTTTTGTTATGCCACCATATTCATTATTAGTAGCAATTACTTCTTCTGATTTCGCATACAAACTGCTCCCTGTAAGCGTCCACACAAGAATCAACAAAAGACAACTTCGCTTCACTTCAGATCTCCTTTACCCTGTATGCCTAATTTGCCCAGACAACGGCAGTAAGCAACATCCCAAGCCTGGTGATTTAGATAGCCATCTGCCCCTGGAGCAGGAGGAGCCGAAATGATTTGCCTCAAACTCACCCCTGACAGGGACCACCAGCAAGCAGAAACCGGGGGAAAACACTGTAAACCAACAAGTGGCATCGATTATAGCAATAACGGCCAAGATTACAACCTGCAGCTGTCTGGCCTCTGCACTGTTTCTGTTTTGGGACACTTCAGCAATTCAGTCTTCGACCAAGTCGACTCTGTGAGCAGCGCGGATTTCCCTCGCATCTGCCTGGGCCGTCATGGCCGCGGTCCGGTTTCAATCCTCCACCATCGAGCCCCAGCAGCAATCCCTGGCCCAGAAGCTGAACAGTGATCAATATATTGCCGACGAACTGCATTGCCATCTTACGGCTGATTGGGGTAGCATTGTAACTGGCGAAGATATGGCAGCTACAACTGTTTTGCTTTTCAACCATACGAGGAACACATGAACTGGGAAAACTATTCACGAGAGCAACTTGTTGAAAAGCTCGAATCAATGCAGCGCACCATTGCAGAACTGCAGGAGGCAGCAGGGAAGCCAAAGGAAAAAGATGAGGCTCAGCGCTTGACCGAGGCCAGATTGCGTACGCTAGTCGAGACTCTGCCTTTTGATTTTTTCATGATCGACGATAATGGACGCTACGTCATGCAGAACTCCGCCTGCGCCGAGCACTGGGGAGATGTAATCGGCAAGACTCCAGCGGAGCTGGACTTCGATCGCCGCTACATAGCGCTGTGGGAGGACAACAACCGCAGGGCTTTTGCAGGAGAGACGGTAATGGGTGAAGTCTCCTACGAGGTGGCAGGACAAGAAATGCACTTCTACAACATCATTTCACCTGTCCGTCTGGACAATCGCATCCGCGGGATTGTCGGCATCAATATAGACATCACTGAACTCAAGCAAAGAGAGAAAGAGTTGCGGGCAGCCGAAAAAAACTACCGCACTCTAGCTGAATTCGCCAGTGATGCCATCGTGGTGGTTCAGGGAGGTGAGACAGTCTACCGGAATACAACCTACGAACAACTCCTGGGCTACAGCGTGGCTGAAACCTCTGGCAGGAGCTTTCTGGAGGTTGTTGCCCCTGAGGACAGGGAGCGCATACGGCAATACTACTCGCGAAGGCTGAAAGGAGAAGCTGTACCTGAGCAGTATGAAGCAACCATAGTAACCCGCAGCGGCCGGCGGATTACCATGGAAGTCAAATCCTGTCTGATAGAATATCACGGCAGGCCAGCCGCCATGGCAATCATGCGCGACATCACTGAGCGTAAGAATGCTGAACAGGCTCTGGAAAAGGAGCACGAACAGTTGGAGGCAGAGGTAGAGCAGCGAACCCATGAATTACAGAGGCTCAATAGACAACTTCTGCGGCAAATAGAAAAACAGAAGAAAGCCGACCAGGCCCTGCGACAAAGTGAACGGAAATTCAGGGGGATTTTCGAAATCATCTCTGATGCCTACTACCGGACCGACATGGCCGGCAACCTCCTTATGGTAAGTCCCTCGGGGGTAAGAATGCTGGGATACGATACGGTGGAGGAGGTAATCGGCAAGAATGTTGTCGACCATTTATATTACAATCCAGAAGACAGAAGAAAGTTCATCGTATCTCTACTAAAGCAGGGCAGCTTGCAAAACTATGAAGTGACACTCAAAAAAAAGGACGGCACTCCACTGATTGGGGAAACAAATTCTCTGCTGGTACTCAATGAAAAGCGTGAGCCTGTGGCAATCGAAGGCATCTTCAGAGACATTACTGAGCGCAAAGAGGCAGAGGAAGCCCTCAGATTAAGCGAAGAACGTTTCCGTTCCATCTTCGAAAAGTCTGAAGATGCCATCTGCCTCATTGACAATGAAGGATATTGTGTAATGGTCAACGACGCTATGTGCCGCCTTACTGGAATGCACCGCAAGGACCTTGTCGGCACCCATTATTCTGTCTTTCTCGACGAGAACACTTATCAGCAGATGCGAAGTTACTGGCTGCAGAGAAAGCAGGGCAAACCAGCTCCCCGGCGGTATGAATTCGAGCTTATCCGTCCCGATGGTGAGATCCGTACGGTGGAAAATGTGCCCACTCTTATCCAGCTGCCTTCGGGCACAGCACTCACCGTGGCCATACTGAGAGATGTGAGCGAACGCCGCCGCACTACAGCGCTCCTCGAGAATCTGCGCGCCAGGTTGCTCAACCTTCAGGAAAAGGAGCGCAGCAACATTGCCAAAACGCTGCACGATTCAGTTGGCCAAAACATTTCAGTTCTGGACTTCAATTTAACGGCTCTGGAGGAACTGATCACGGAATACGACCGCGAACGGTTTCAAGGCCTAATCAACTATATGAGAAGGATCATCAGTGAAACCGGAGACATGCTCCGGAATATCGCTACAGGTTTGATTCCCCGAGAGGTGCAGGAGCTGGGTCTGGTTACAGCAGTTCGAGGCTTCCTCGACCGGTTCCGCCAGCAAACGCGTCTGCAGATAGTAGAAATGATCGAGGTCGAGGAGCTTGTCCTGGAAGAGAATGTGGCCATCAACATTTACCGCATCATTCAGGAGGCGTTTACCAACATCCTCAAACACGCCCACTGTCACAGCGTGCACTTTCAGATGGAACTGCAAGAGGACCATATCAAGATTCGCATTAGAGACGACGGCAGAGGTTTCGATCTCGAGGGTGTCTCCCCTGAAGCACAGGATGGCCATGGGCTGGGCCTCTTCATTATGCGCGAACGCGCCCGCGCAATAAACGGCAGGCTGGAAATCAGGGCAAGACCAGAGGCTGGCACCGAACTGCTCCTGGCCGTGCCCCACAGCTCCTGCTGAATCGCTTCTACCAGCCACTTTTTACTGACAGACGGGCAGCCCGGCTCCCTGGCGCCTGCGACAGTTTCTTTTCCAGGGTCTCCTTCTTTTTCTTGAGCAGTGCTATAGCCTGGGCCGGTGTGTGGGAAAGAAGGTAGTATTTGAACTGCATCCGGTAGAGGAGCGCCCCGCTTACTCCCAGGGCAGTGGCATCGTATGCCTTCCAGGCGTGGCCTTTCTTGAGCATGCGAACCTCTATGGGAACATTTACTCCTTTCCACAGGACAGTGAGACGTACCACTGCCGTCTTTTTGGAAATGAGCTCTTCACCAAGATAACGTACTTGCTCGCCTCTATACTTCTGCTGCAGCTTGCTCAGATAGAAGTCACCGATAAATTTGGCAAATACCGTAGTGAATTCTTGCCGCTCCTGCAGACTGAATTGCTTCCAGTTAGCAGCAAGAACCAGGCGTGAAAATGCCCCAAAATCGAAATGGTCCTGCAGAATATGCCACAACTTCTGGCGTTGTACGTCACTGAGATGCCCACTTTTATAGAGAGGATCTTGCAGAATTCGGATGCCTTCTTCGATGCCTCTTTTTACCGCTTGCAAAGGCTCCTCAGCTGCGGCTGCAGATGTTAGAATAGGATGGCAGACAACGAGAAACAGCAACGTTATCGTCAGCATCAGATATTTTCTGCGGCTTGCTCGCTGCAGCTGCAGTTTCATAGAGTCGATATCCTCTGAAAGCATCCTGGCAATCCCATAAATGTGGAGGTCAGTATCATGGAGAGCTACATTCACCCGGGTGAACAACTGGTGGTGGTATTCTATGTAGTCGACATCAGGGAATCAAGCGAATTCTACCTGGGATATGGATTCGAGACAGTTCGGGACGAGGGATCCTTCATGGAATTGAAGTGGGAGGAGTCCAGGCTTTTCCTGGTGGAGCTCCCTGATGCTCCACCTCCGCCTCCCCAGCCAATTGGCAACATGCGGATAATGGTGCCAGACGTTGATGAATACTGGAGACGCGCCAGGGAAAAAAGAGCCACTATACTGCGGCCCATTGGCGACCGGGCTTACGGTTTGCGGGATTTTATCATTGCGGGTCCAGATGGCCTTGCCCTTCGCTTCGCAACCCGCCTCGAGGATGTAAGAGGTTGAGGCCTTTGCCGACTTACCAGGAGATGGATGGTCAGGCGAACGGCAAGCAGAAGAAATCTTTTGGGCTGGCGCATCGTGAAGCGCTGTCTCTGGCAGGCAGGAGTGAAATCAGCGTGCCTCAGTCGGCAGCTGGCTCGCCGCCTATGATAAGCCTTTGACCTGGATGGATGACAGCAGCCGCGCCAAGTTTGTTGAGCTTTTGCAGCTGTTCAACAGTGAGGCCAAACCGGCGGCCTATGGCCCAAAGGGTGTCGCCCGTGCGAACCTGGTAGTATCTAGTTCTTTTTGCCTCAGAGCGAGCAACGGCTGCTGAAGCAGGAGGTTCCTTGGCAGCCAACTTGATAGTCACTTGAATTTCTTTGGGCTGGCCTTCAACAAGATGCAGTGAGGACGGGGTCAGTACCAGAGGAGCTTTGAATGTTTTCTCGCCAGCCTCTGGAGCCAGGGCATCGAGATCTACTGGCGCCGTTCTGACCCTCTTGGCATAACGCAACACAGACTCACCCCCACTCAGCTTGACGACGTCTGGCTCTGGCCGTATTTCGACTATTTTGAAGCCTGGCGGCGCCTTGCCCACCAGATGCGGCTCCACAACCAGCTCTTTGATAATGCGCCGTTCCAACTCTAACTTGACTCGAGATGGTGTGACCCTGACGACCCTCAACCCCAGAGGGAGTTCAATGTTGTCTGAATCCAGCACCACCGTGTGAACACCATTGCTGATATTCCTGAGATCAACAAAAGCACTGACCTGATTCGGTTTCAGAGCGCTGACCAATCGGCGCCTGCCAGTGATCTGCACTTCAACTTTATCGGTTGAAGCTTTTTTCAGTTCTAAATTTTCAGGAAGATTGCGAAAATCTATCGGCGTTGTCACAGTAATAAGAGAAGAAAGTTGCTTGCCAGAATAAATTCCCCACACGGTTGACACCAGAAAAAAGGTCAAGACAAAACCCGCAGTCTGAGTGAGCCATATTTTGGTCCTGCTCCTGGGCACCACCTCCTTGATAATGCCGAGCAGTAATTGATCGAGCTCCTCTTTTAACTGCAGGGGGTCTCTCGTCAACTCCACCTTCCCCCGGTGCACCACTGAGACCTGGCCGCGTTCTTCAGACACCACCAGCACCACAGCGTCGGTAAGCTCACTCAGGCCAATGGCAGCTCTGTGTCTGGTGCCGAAGCGCGAGGGTAACCCCTCTCTCTGGGTTAGAGGCAGATAAGTAGCTACTCTTACAATCCTGTTGCCCCGAACAACGATGGCGCCATCATGAACAGGACTGTGCTTGTTGAAAATGGACTCGATAATCTGGGGATCGTATCGGCCGTCTAAATGTATGCCCTCGCGCAAATGGCTTGCCAGTCTGTCTCTGTTCTGAATAACTATGAGCGCCCCTGTTCTGCTGCCGGCCAGGCGAAAAGCAGTCTCGGCGATGCTTGCCACGTCGATGCTTCTGGTTTCTTGAGGCCGCCCGAGGAAAAACCGAACCGGACTCGTCTGGATCAAAATGTCTCTGATTTCGTTTCGAAAGACAACCACTATCACCAGAACGGCAACTGTGCCGAGGCCCTGGAAAAACCAGCTGGTAAGCACCAGACCTATGGCCTGGGCAATGGCGTGAAAAATCCACAGAGACACCAGTCCCAGCGTGATTTGCAGGGCGGTGGTCCCTTTGAGCAGCAAGAAGAGCCGTTGTATGATAAAGCTGATCACCAGGATATCAATCACATCCTGCCAGCGAAAATGAAAAATAAGATCAGTGATCATCGGGGCAAATGCTCCTTCTGCCGAACCTGCATCAGAGTGCACCCAGGAGAAGTCCTCAGCTGCTCTCGAATAGAACAGAGTGGCTCAGATCAATCCTGCGGCCAGGCCAACTCCACGAATGAATCCTACTCGCTGCTCATACTCTTGTCAAAATATATAGTGCCACCATCGAGCCAGCTTCAAGCAGGTCTAGAAGCCCCTTGCTGGCTGCTTTCCGCGCCAGCAATAAGGGCAATCTCTGCCTCTACCTCTGAATTGAGCCTGGCCAGCTCTTCTGCCAGGTCATTCACTTGCTCTTGCCATATTTGCAGCAGTACTTCTCTCAGGGCAGCCATCCTCTTCTGAGCCTGCTTATGCAGCAGATTCCTGTATCGCCTGTAGAAGCGATAAGCAACAATAAGATTGAGCAGCAGGTAACTTCCTAGAGCTGCCAGACCCTTGCTGCTGAAAAGAACGTGAACCGTAGACAGCACCAGCTGCATAAAACTTTTGAGCCCGGGTGCCTCCAGCACCTGCTGCCAGGAAGCTTCAGGACCAATGGCAAAAAGAAATGCCGCCAAAAGAAAACCATAGCCTATAAACTGTATCGCCTTGAAACCTCTGTAGGTCGGCTGCCAAGCCTCGGTTGCCGCTGCTGCCGCGGCCCTGGCAAAACGATTTTCCAGATTCCTGGCCACCCTGTCTGGCTCCAGAATCTGCTGTACTCTGTGGCGCAGGGATTCGGGCATACTGTGCCGCAACAGGCTATGGTCCATCCGTGCCGCCAGCCACACCAGCCTGTCTCTAAAGACAGTGCTGACCTCCTCAGGAGGTCTAAACTGCAAGGTAGCCGGGGCAGCAGCCCTCTTGTCGGCAAACCTTCTATGCCAGCTCTCGAGGAGTACGCCAAGGGCATATCCCGGTCCCACCAGCACAGAGGGCTCGCCAGCGAGCATAAAAACATTCGGGCTGTTACCCGTGCTCAGCCAGTGATCGATTGCTTGCGCTCCCGCCTGCATCCATTGCGCTCGTTGTTCTTCGACATCGGTCGAAGCTGCGGCCACTATTTGGGAGAACCGTGTCAGCTGCTTTATTTCTTTTTCGAGTATTGTGCGGAAGTGGTCAATTTCCACATCTAGATTTGCCGTTTTGATCGCGGAAACCTGCTTGAAATCTCGTTGTTGGAAGAGATACCTCCTGAAGGACGGAAATTGATTCCAGGATGCCACTTCAGCCGAGGTAAACGCTTGCAGAGCTGAAACAAGGTAGAGAAGAGGATCACCAATGCCATGGTCGTGTATGTGTCTCTGGAAGGTTCGCCCTACGAGATCCAGCTGTTGATAAGCCTCCTGCTCGCTCTTACCATCGAACAGCATGTCAATCTTGTTCAGGACAAAGACAAAATTCTGCTCTGCTTTGGCAACTGTCTGCAAGAACTCATAGAACCTGCCGTCGGCATACTTTTCGGGTGAGGTCACCCAGACCAGCACATCCAGGTACTCGAGAAAACCAGCTACCCGTTCACGATGTTCCCCGAGAAGGCTGTCAAAGTCAGGAAGGTCACAGAGAAGAACGTGCTGGATGACATCTGCATCATGACTGATCTCCAGCCATGGAATACTTGCCTGTTGCAGGGCAGTGGGAACTTGAACATTCCGGTGTCGATAAAGGAGTACTTTGTCCGTATGGGGGCGGCGATGGCTGGTGGAGGCAATTTGCTCACCGGCAAGTGCGTTCATCAGTGTGGATTTGCCCACCCCCGTACCACCGAGAAGACCTATCATCAGAAAGCTTGTCTCGATGGAATCCAGTTTGCCGGCACATTTTTCCAGTGCGGCGCTGATCTGCTCCAGTTCGGTGGCAGAGAAAGAAAACAACAGATCCTGCTCCAGAAGGGAGCGGATCCTGTCTATTTCACCACGCAGCAATGGTAGCGTTCGCTTCATAGCACTGTTTTTCTCTTTTTACGGAGCTTCTCAGCACCGTCAAGTTATGGAATCCTCGAACTGCTGGCATAGCTCCTCTAGTTTATAGGTCAGCTCATTTGCAGTCATCAGTCTTTGCAAGCTCTGCCGGTAAAGATCGCGCTGGTGCTGCAGTACAGACAACAGTCCCTGCTCGTACCGTTTCGCCAGTTTGCGGCCAACTCGCTGGATCTCATGATAGGCAAAGAGCTCCACTGCACCTTTCGTCAAGAAAGGAGCCACTGCAGTATCGACGGCTGCATCCACAAGGGTAAGACCGCCACCAACAGCCGCCTCGAAAGAGAGCAGCAGCAGCCCCCAGAGCACAGAAGTGGAATAGATACCCAGCTCCTTTTCTTTCGAGATCCCCCGGGAAATCTTCTTGAAGTGATCCTCGAGCCACTGAATGAGTTGATCTTGCTGCTCTGTGAGACGCTGTTTGATTTCCTCGTCCGTGAGCAACACCGCAGGATCCCGCAGTGCCCTGAAAAGCGGTGCTGTAGCTTCACCGGGAGACAGCTGTTCGAGTACAGCACGATTGAATTGCTCCACTGCACTGTGCACTACTGCCTGGTCCAGTTTACGCCTGATTCTGAGCAGAGCTTCGTCATGTACTTTTGCCTCGTTCTCCCGGCGAAATCCCAACAGCCTCAACGGTGTCAGCAATAGTTCCCTGATGAAGCGGCGCGGCTTGGCGAGCACATCATACCTGGTGTAGAGCTGCCGTATTTCTCTCTGCAGATATTCCCGACTGATAGAGCTAAAGTGTTCTTTCTGCCTGGCAACTAGATCGCGGGCAATCTGCTCATACAAGGCGTCCAGACGGCTGAGCCATTTCTGGCAGGCGTCGTTTTCCTGCGCCAAGAGTGCTAGCAAGGCTCGTATACGGTTCACCAGATCCTGCAGCCTCTCTGCGCTCTGCTTCCTGGTGAAATCAGCTAACCGCTCCCCGCTGAAATCAGCCAGCAGGCTCTGCCGAAAAGCCCGGAACTCGGGTTCGGCCGCGATACTCTGCCAGGGCTGGGAGGGAACATAGGGAATGAGCCACAGTCTTTCTCCGGCTATTGACACGCCGCTTCGTGCCAGCAATTGCAGTACTTCTTTCCTGCCGAGCCGGCCATCTGCTTTATTGACGAGCACGTAGCAGGGCTTGTTGTCGGCTATGGTCTTCAACAGCGACTTATAGGGTATTTCGTCCGCATATTTTTCCTGACTGCTCACAAAGAGCACTACATCAGCCAACAGATAAAGCTGGCTGGCAAAGGCGCGGTTCTCCACCTCCACACTGTCCAGATCAGGAGTGTCCACCACGAGAAAGGGTAAGTGGGGTTGTTGTTCGTATTCCACAACAACAAGCTGGCCTGGGCGTCCTGACACAGGCCTTTGCTTTATACTTTCATAGGGTTCCCTGTCTATCTGCACAGCAGGAAATGGAAAATCTCTGTCAATTCGAGCTCCCCGGGGGGCCCATACCACCGGTCCTTTGGTCTTTGGCCGCTCAACTCCCGTATCGCTCAGCAATTCGCCCAGCAGGGCGTTGAACAAAGTAGATTTTCCTGTACCGGTGCCCCCGAGGAACACAGACCACAGGAGAGGATTGGACTGTTTGTAATAGTAAACTCTCAATCTTTCGCTGAGCTCGGCCGCTGACTCTTGAAGGTCGGCCGCCCTGATGCTGAGACCGGGGCACTGGATAGAGCCGGCAAGGTCTCTCGTCAATTCAAGCTGCCCCCCCGAGGTTTGCTCGAACATTCATTTTCGTGGCGGTGATACTGTTCCCAGATCTCTCCATCCCCACCCTGGCCGCAATGCTGGCAGCATAATTCCACCTGCCGAAATTCATACCTACCATTAGCGTGCCAGGGATGAATTTGTCAATTTAGCAAAATCAGCAGCTTCGCCTTTTCATCTCATTGGCGGAACGAGCGTGAGAGCAAGGAAGCTTGACCAGCATGTCTTGCTGGCAGCCCTTTCTCACTCACCCCTGTACTGTTGCTGTGGCAATGGTCTGCCAGTCAGC
>JAFDGZ010000042.1 GCA_019309045.1 Deltaproteobacteria bacterium
GTTTTGAAATGATGGCAAGAGTGTTGCGCAGGTGGTGGCGGGATCCCCAGGGTGGGGCAGCACTTATACTTGCTCTGCTCATGATTACCGTTCTGGTGACGGTGGTTATTGAAAGTCTCAGGGGAGTGCAGGTGGAGGCCACTGGTGCGCGCTACTTTCAGGATGGTTTTCGTGCCGAGGCCCTGGCAAAATCTGGCGTCCATCTGGCCATGCAAATGCTGGCTATTGACGGCGCAGACAACGAGGTCGACCATCTGGGGGAGCCATGGGCCGAAGTGCTGCAGCCTGGCATGCTGCCGCGTTCCCTTGCGGAGGCGGGAACTCTGGAGGGAAAAGTTGTAGACGAGAACGGCAAGTTTCCCGTAAATTTTCTGGTGGACGACAAGGGTGCGCTTCGCCCCGACTATCAGCAGGTCTTCGAACGGCTGCTCACCATGAGCCCTATGTCCCTGGATGCTGAAAAGGCGCATGCAGTGGCCACTGCCCTCAAGGATTGGCTGGATAAAGACGAGGAGACCACGGAGACCACCGGGGCTGAAGCCGATTATTATCAAACTCTGGAAAAGCCGCACGGCTGCAGGAATGGTCCCATTGTCGCCCTTGACGAGCTTCTGCTGGTGCGGGGCATTACCCCGGAGCTGTACTACGGCAAGGATGGCAAGCCGGGACTGAAGGATTTCGTCACGGTGCGCAGCAGTGGCAGGATCAATATCAACACCGCAGGAGTCCAGGTTCTCCAGGCCCTGGTGCCCGCCACGGTGGCTCCGGAAACTGCGAGTGAATGGGCTCAGAATGTGGTAGCCTACCGCAGTGAGCCCTTTCACTACGATTTTCTCAAGGAGAAGGACTGGTACAGGAACAGAATGCCTGGATTCAATGATATTGTCCTGCCTGCTGCTCTGGTAACCACCACCAGCGACTACTTTTCTGTAGAGATGACTGCCAGGGTGGGTGCGGGGAGAAAGTCTATCTTTGCTTATCTGGAGCGGGAGCCGGGTGCCGGCCGCCAGGGAGAAGCAAAGGTAGTGGCACGTTTCTGGCAGGTATATTGACCTCTGGTTGATGACAATGGCAGAGAAGATTCTCGGTATAGATATCGGCAGCAAGGTGCTCAAGGTGGTGCAGCTGAGTCGCACCCTGCGAACAGCGCGAATCGAGGGGTATGCCAGCAAAGCGCTGCCGCCCGAGGCCTCGCCGCCGCAGATTGCTGAGACTCTCCGGGAGCTGCTGGCCCAGCACGGCCTGGAAGGCGACCGATTTTTTCTGACAGTGGGCTGCCAGGACGCTTTTTTGCGGCGGGTTGCCCTGCCGTTTACTTCTGAACGCAAGATTGCTCAGGTCCTGGGTTTCGAGATCGAAGCCACCTTGCCCGTGGCCCTGGAAGAGGTGGTGGTTGACTCCGTACTCAGTGACGACCGCGCAGACGGCAGCCACAGCGTGCTGGCGGTCGCTTTCCCCAGACGGGTTCTCACTCCCTACCTGGAGGCCTTCCGGGAGATAGGCATTGTGCCAGAACTGGTAGATCTGGACGGGGGCGTGCTCGGAGTCATTGCCGGTGAACTGGCGGAGCAGATTCCTGAACGGACGCTTCTTCTGGATATCGGCCACCGGAAAACCAACTTTCTTCTGCGGAAGGGAGGGCGTACTTCTTACCTGCGCGCCCTGGCTTTCGGCTGCAGCCGCCTGGCTGACACCTTTGCCAGATCTGCCAACATATCTCTGGAGGATGCCTTCAAGCAGCTCTTTGCCCACGGCTTCAACGGCCAGCCCGCCGGCACCGGCAAGGATGGCTCCGAAGGCGAGGTGCGCCAGGTGGTGCAGGCCTTTGCTCGCGAAGTGGAGATGACCCTGCTTGCCGCCCAGGAGCAGGAGACCGCGGCACCGCCGGAACTGGTGCTGCTGCTCGGCGGCGGCTCGCTGATAAAGGGCTTTGCCGCACTGCTCGGTGAAGAGCTGCAGCTGCCAGTGCGCCGGGTCACCGAGCTGACGGACCTGGGAGTGCTCGGACAATTTCAGGATCTCAGCAATGAGGCGCCCATTTACGCGGTGGCAACGGCAGCAGCCCTGAGAGCGGCAAGGCGCAAAGGCAGCTTTAACCTGCAGGCAACGGCAGCGCCGAGCCTCGACCCACTGGTGCGCTGGCGGCCGCAGATCATCTACGGACTCATGGCCGCGGCCCTGGTGGCACTGAGCTGGCTGGGATCCGTAGGTGCAGACATCTATGCCAAGAACAAGCAGCTGCAGCAGCTCGATAGAGCCATTGAGACGGTGATCAAACGAGAGCTGCCGGAGTTGAGCGGCTCGCTGAAGCCGAGCCAGTATGTGAGTGTACTCAAGGGCAAAGTGGACGAATTGAAGCAAACAGCCGCCCTTTTCGGCAGCAGTGTGGAGCAGTATTCCACGGTGGAGGTCCTGCGGGCCATCAGCGAGGCCATACCGCCCGATCTGCAGGTATCTCTGCAAATGCTCTCGATGGATCAAAAACAGGTGCGCCTCAACGGCAGGGCTGATTCCTTTGGCACTGTGGACAAAGTGAAGAACCGCCTGATGGAATCGCCGGAATTCAGCAAGGTGAACATCAGCGGGGCCAAGGCGGCCAAGGATGGCAAAGGAGTGGACTTCAGCATCGAGCTGCAGCGCTAACCATGCTGGAGAACTGTTGATTTACAGCGAAGGAAGAGGAAATGGCCAGGCTTAACCAGAGGCAGTTGTTGATAGCGGCCGCAGCTGTTGTGCTGACGCTTGCCACCGTACAGTGGGTGGTGAGGCCGGTGATGAACTACCGGGAGCGCCTGGCCAGAAATGTGGTCAGAACTGAGCAGCGCCTCCACGAACTGCTGCGGTTGGAGAAGGCCTATAGAAAGGCCAGGGCGGAATATCAGGCCTCGGAGAAAAATGTACGCAATCGGCCGCCTGGCTTCACTCTTTTTGCCTTCCTGGAGAATCTGGCTGGCCGCGATGGTCTCAAAGAAAAAATCGAGTACATGAGGCCCTCGGTGAAGCCGCTCGACGAAGAGCATCAGCAGGAGCAGGTGGAGATGCGTTTGAAGGGCATTTCTCTGAAGGGCCTGATACCCTACCTCTACCACATCGAAACCGCTCCGGAGCAGGTTCGCATCGAACGGCTGTCGATTCGCCCCGAGCAGCGTCAGCGGGCGCTGCTTGACGTAAACCTGGTGATTGTTGCCCGGGGCTACCGGGGAACAGCCGGCTGACAGTCCCCCCATGTTTCTTACTCGAGTGGTGTGAGTAGTTTTTCCCGATGACACGGAGACCGCTAGTTTATCTGCTCTATATCGTGGTTCTCGCCGCGGTGCTGGTGCTGTGGAAATTTCCTTACGCCAGGTTGGAGCCTGGAATTGAACAGCTGCTGAGCAGACACCTGGGGGTGGCCGTTGACCTGCATGACATATCCCTCGGTTTTCCCCTGGTCCTCAAAGCAGGCAGGTGCACGGTCTGGCAGGAGGGCTCCCGGCCGCAGCTCCTGTGGGAAACAACAGGAGTGTCGCTGCGGCCACACCTGCTGCCTCTATTCAGGGGAAGGCTCGAGGTGGGATTCCGTGGCAGGGCCTATGAGGGCACCCTGGAGGGCAGACTGAATGTGGGGCCCGTCTATGCCCCTGACAATTATCGCCTCTCTCTGGCGTGGACAGACATCATGCTGGAGCCGAACCAGGCATTGACCTCACTGTTTGGCCGGCAACTCAGTGGTAAGCTGACCGGGCAGCTGCACCTCGAGGGTGCACCCGGAGACTGGCTGAACTCCAGGGGAAGCACCGAAGTTGCTTTGCAGGAAGGAACCTGCAGCGTGGTTTTTCCTTACCTGGTGACGGACACTCTGCGCGGCCTGGAGATCAGGGCCGAGGCCACGGTCCATGACAGGAAGCTGCAGATCAGCAGGTGTGTATTCCGAGCCGATGGCCTCAGGGGATCACTGCAGGGCACCGTAAAACTGCGGCAGGATCTTCGCCGGAGCAGAATGGATCTGCGCGGCCAGGCCCAGGTCGATGCCGCCCTGATAAATCTTGCCACAACCACGGGCAATGCGGCCCGAGCCCTTTTCCAGAGAGGCAAATCCATCCCCTTCCATCTCCGTGGTACGCTGAAAAGGCCGAGGGTGCAGATATTTTAGGGGGGCGCAGGGCGCAAGGCGTTGGGCGCAGGAGAGAGGGCGCAAGGCGTTGGGCGCAGGGCGCACGGCAGAAGGCGCACAGCGCAACAATATCTCAAAAAGACAGTTTGATTGCACTTAATCGAGAGGGGGCATCAATGGGAAAATTCCAGGATCTTAAAGTCTGGCAGAGAGGGAAGAATCTGGCCGTATTTGTTTACCGGATTACCAGCAAGCATCCTTTCACAAAGGACTATGGGCTCAGGGACCAGATTCGCAGGGCCACTGTTTCTATACCGAGCAACATTGCCGAGGGCAACGACTTGAGGACTGACAAACAGGCCATCAGGCATTTTTACATTGCTAGGGCTTCCGCTGCAGAAGTTTTTACACAGGCTATTATTGCTCTTGAGATTGGGTACTTGGGGCAAGAGGCCTTCGATTATATCGAGGAAGAATGTCGCAGGATCTCTGCCATGCTGACGCGACTCATTCAATCACGCACAAGGTCGAATAAAAAGGACATTCCATAAATCTTTACCCTGCGCCCAACGCCTAACGCCATGCGCCCGATGCGCAGCGCCTTGCGCCCTCCCTTTACATATATCCAAACTCCCGCAGGGCGCGTGGGTCTTTGCGCCATTTCTTGCGCACCTTTACCCATAATTCCAGGTATACCCTGGCCCCGAGCAAGTGCTCCATGTCCAGTCTGGCCTGCTGGCCGATCTGCCGCAGCATGGAGCCCTTCTTGCCTATGATGATTCCTTTCTGTGAGGGCCGTTCCACATGCACTTCGGCATGGATGCGGATGAGGTTCCTTTCCGGGTCTTCCTTAAAGGAGCTGATAGTGACCGCAGTGGCATAGGGAATTTCTTCGGAGGTGAGGTGGATGATTTTTTCCCTGATAATTTCAGCACAGATGGCCCGTTCTGGAATGTCCGTGAGGGTGTCTTCATCATAGTAAGGCGGACCAGGAGGCAGCATGGCAGCGATTTTGTCGAGCAGCTCCTGGATGCCGCTCTGATAGAGAGCCGAGATGCACGCTTTCTGAGCAAATGGATAGCGGCTGCTCCAGTTTTCAACTATCTCTGGCAGGGAAGCCTCTCCTGTCAAGTCAATCTTGTTGACGGCGAGAAACACGGGGGTCTTTACCCGCTGCAGCACCTCGAGCACGGTGTTGTTTTCCCTGTCGCGCGGCTTGTGTGCCTCTACCAGAAAGAGGATCAGGTCTACAGTCTCGAGAGTTGCCACTGCAGTGCGCACCATGGCCAGGTTCAGTTGCCCCCTGGCTTGATGAATGCCCGGAGTGTCAAGGAAGACCATCTGGTAGTGGTCCGTAGTTCTCACACCAAGGATCCTGGTGCGGGTAGTTTGCGGCTTTGGGGAAATAATGGCGATTTTTTCGCCCACAAGGAGGTTCAGCAGAGTAGACTTCCCCACATTGGGAGCGCCGATAATGGCTATGAACCCTGATTTGAAGGATGTTTCCGGCATAATTGGCTCCAGATGTGGTCTCTTCTTCTGCAAGGCTCGATTCTAGCAATACGGAAGGGAGGGCGCAAGGCGTCCGGCAAAGATAGTGCGGAACGCTGTGCCTTGCCCTGATAACCGATAACTGGGTTAGCAATGGGGGTAGGACCTCCTGTGGGAATGAAAAAGAAAAAGGGCAAGCTTTGAGTGGAAAAGAGATTCCCTATTTTATCAAGACCAGAGGCTGCAATAATTGTGAGGTGTTCAAGTCCTATACCAGCTTGACGGGAACCGAGTACGGCACTAACCATACTTTCCATGCCAAGTGCGTCCACATGGGGTGCGACCGCTATGGCTATAATGTGCTGGCACCGTTCATCACCCCCAGAGAATACCTCAGAATAGGCATCAACACAGGTCTGCGACACCAGGCCCTGGAGAAGGCCAGGAAGGTGGTGCAACGGTTCACCGATTTCTACGACTCGCGAGGGAATCTCAAGCCCTGGGTGACCGAGGCTATCGAAGCAGATGACTCTGCAACGGATGTGTGAATTGGTTGCACAGTGCTGCATTGGGAGCAGCCGAGCCAGGATATTCTGGCAATTATCCCTGGAGCAATGCTGCGCAAATATCCAGGTTTGCATAGACCTTGAGTTTTAGGCCGATTTGTATACAATCTCCCCAATGAGCATGCCCCATGTGAGGGCGGTGGATCAGGGGATGAACTGGCAATGAAAGAGTTGGAAGAATATCCGGTAATTACCAGAGAGTTGATAAATGAAATACGTGACCGGCTGCAGCATATCTATCTGGACACGCGCCGCCTGGTGCCGAACACCCAGGACTACGATCTGCTGATGGAGTGCATCCGGGAGGCGATTACTCCATACTTGCCGTTCACAATGGATATGTTGGACAAGGTGGTGGACGATGCCTACGGCCTCTACTTGAATTTTCAAGCAGTGGAAAAGATAAAGTAGAATCTGGCAAACATGGCCACGCCTCAACAAGAACGATTTTTTGAGACCCGAGTTACCTATGAAACCAGTCTCTGCAGGATTTTCCGATGTGGGAAGAAAGAGAAAGAACAACGAGGACTCTTTCTACCTGAATGACAAGCTGGGTCTTTACATTGTGGCCGACGGCATGGGTGGACACCGCGCCGGGGAGGTCGCCAGCGAGACCGTGGTCAGCAGCATCAAAGATTACATGGAGGCTTTTCACAGCTCACCGGAGGCGCACGAGGTAAAGACTGTGGAAATGTCCCCGGCTGCAGCCGCAGTCAATCACAGCATCGAACTGGCAAACCGCGTGGTGTTTCAGCTGTCGCAGGACCAGGGGGCCTACAAGGGCATGGGCTCGACCGCTGCGGTGGTCTACCTGGACGGAGGCACCCTGGTGACGGCCAATGTGGGCGACAGCCGCATTTACCTCGTCCGCAAGAACAGCATTGAACAGCTCACTCATGACCACACCCTGCTTGCCGAACAATTGCGCAAAAATCCAAAATGGGATCCGAGTATGTCCTCCATTCCCATGAAACACATTCTGGTTCGCGCTGTTGGCATCCAGGAGACAGTGGAGCCCGAGGTTTACGAAGTGCAGCCCCTGCCTGGCGATCTCATTCTCATGTGCAGCGACGGCCTCACAGACATGCTGTCCGATGAAGAGATGCTGGAGATTCTGCAGAACGGCGGGGAGCTCGACGAGTTGTGTGAGAAATTGATAGCGGAGGCCAACGACCGCGGCGGCGTGGACAACATCACAGCTGTGGTGATTTTGCTGCAGGAAGAAGAAAAGGGATTTCTCAAGAAATTGCTCCGGTCTCGGTAGCGGAGCTGACACGAGTATGAAGACACATTGGTAATCGAGGGGAGAACCATGGCTCATGTAACCCTGAAATTCAAGGACCTGGTGCTGAAAGAATTTCCCCTGGAGGGTGGGAGCAAGACTATTGGTCGCGAACCGAGCAATGACATAGTCTTGGAAAACCTGCTCGTTTCAGCCCACCATGCTCGCATCGACCAGGCAGGAAGCGACATAATAATAACGGACCTGCAGAGCAAGAATGGCACTTATGTCAACGGGGAGCGGATTACCAGTGTGAAGTTGAAGGACGGCGACCGCATACTGATCGGCAAACACACCCTGGTGTTCAACCTGGAACCCACCGATGACGGCCAGGGGGATAACCTGGTGGAAGCGACCATGTTCATGGAGGTGCCCCCGGACCAGGCAAAAGCGCAGCCTCAGCAGAAGCAGGAGCCGGCAGAGGAAGAGGAGCACACAGAAGTGACCTATGTGGGGGCTCCTGGTGAAAAGTTGGGACTTCTGAGTTATCTGGCAGGCGGGGCGGATGAGATTGCCCTCAAGAAAAAGCTGGTGAAGCTGGGCAAGGGCAGGGAGGCAGATATTCAGGTGGGCGGACTCTTTACCCCCCGAGTGGCAGCGACCATCAGCAAGCGCCCATCCGGCTATCACCTGACGCCCATGGGGGGACGGGCCAAAGTAAGAGTCAACGGGGCTCAGCTGGAAGGGAGCTACCGGCTCAAGGAATTCGACGTTATTGAAGTTGGTTCTGCGCGGCTGCAGTTCTATTACGAGGGAGATTGAAAGATTGTAAATGGCTCTGCACGGTGACGCAAAAACATTCTCTCTAGGTGCGATCATAAGATTGATCCACGGGGAGAAGAAAAATGGCGTGCTCACGGTCGTCAAGGACAGCAACCGTTCGCAGATCTATTTCCGAGACGGCAAGATCGTCTTTGTTTACTATACTGGCAAGCGGGCCGAGAAGATCCGCCTCGGCGAACTTCTCAAGACACACAACCTCATAACAGATGAGCAGCTCGACAATGCCCTGGCTGTTTCCAGAACTATGGACAAGCGCATGGGTACGGTACTGGTAGAGCGCGGCTACATTTCCCGCGAGAACCTGGTGCAGCTTCTTCTAGAGCAGTTCAAGGATATGGTCAACAAGATCCTCAACTGGGACGAGGCAGAGTTCACCTACACTGACGGCCTCAATGGACTGGAAGAAGATCTGCGTTTAGAACTCGACCCCAGTCGACTGGTGGCAGAGGCGGAGAAATGGGAGCACTACCGTAAAATCATACCCAATGACAGCGTGGTCTTCCAGATAAGGCCGGGGGCCCTGAGCTCCAAGTCCATTTACTCTGGCGGGGCGCTGCGCGTCTTGCTTCTCATTGACGGCAAGAGGACCGTGTCGCAGATCATCAAGGAAACTGGCCACTCCAAGCTGGCAGTGTACCGGGCTATTGCCAACCTGTTCATGCTGGGAGCAATTGTGCGCAAGGGTGCAGCTGGTGAAAGAGAGAGTTCCGTGCCCTTGGCGGACAGTGCAATTTTTTCTCTCTATGCCAGGGTGCTGCAGACTATCATGGATGACCTCACTGAAGTGCTCGGCACCAGGGCGGCGGCGGCTTCATTCAAGAAGAGCCTGGAAAGCTGCAGCTATTATTCTCATTTCTCTTCGGTGCGTCCAGAGCAGGGTTTTGCAGAAGCCATAGAGGAGATCCGCTCCTGCTTCCATGAAAAGATGGATACACTCAGCAAGACGGACCTGATCAAGCTTTTCAATCAACTGGTGGCCTCGCTGTTCAAAGAAGAGCACCGGCTGCTCGGCTCCAAGGCCGCCGGCATCACAGGCCAGAAACTTCGCAGTTTTCTGGATACAGTCCCAGCTAATTTGCAGGTGCTGGCCGATCCTGTGAGGCGTTTTCTGGACGCCTACGAGAGTGAATCTCGAGTCCAGGGAGAGAGGAAGTTCACCGCTGCCGGGGGGCCCAGACCGGTTGCCGCAGCCCCGGGAGCAGGGACGTCCGCAGGATTGGACAAGGTTGATCTCAAGGCGGTCATTCCCTTTTATGCGCAGATGTTTCAGGTGGTAATGGCAAGCCTGGAACAGGAACTTGGTTCCAAGGCTCGTGATCTTTTCTACGGCATGGCCGGCCAGCTCAGGTCAGGGAGCAATGTTTTTGCGGCCATCCACAGTGATGACGGCTGGGAGACCTCACTGGCGCGTCTGCAAGAGCTCTTGAAGGCGGGCAGATTGAAGCTGACTACTGCGGAGCTTGTTGGCGGTTTGCAGCAGCTCCTCCTGGGACTGCTCAAGCAGGAAAAGCAGCTTCTGGGAGCAAAGGCATCGAGGCTCACTATCTCCCGCATGCGGCAGGCAGTGGAAGCTGCAGGCAGCCAGCGCAGCCAGCTGCATGAACATTTTGCCGCCTTTCTCTCCGGGAGCGCCGGACAATTCGGAGGGTAGATAGGAGAAGGTGATGCGGCATCAGAGGCAGGCCTCTGATGCAGTCTTACAGAATGGAGAGGGGCGAAGAGGGGAGGATGTCCAGGATGGCAAACAAAAATTATTTGCTGGGATGGAGATGCCATGGAAGCTAACAAGAGCTACTGGATCGCACAGGCATTTATCCTGATACTCTACGTGATTACCCTGATCATTTACAACAGGGCGAAAAAAGAGTATGTCGGCGGCAAGATTGGTGCGGCAATAAAGCTCATAATGGTCTTTGTCGCCTTTCTGTTCCTCTCTGACTATGTGGACTACTTCCTGAGCAACCTGCTGCCCCTCAGTCCAGACGTCAAGTTCAGCTTCAAGATTCTATTCAGGCTGGTGGCAATCAGCGTGCTCGCCTTTGGGGGTCTGCGCTTCTTCGTCAGCAAGCCGACCAGCAGCGGCATGGTTGAACCTGTGTCCATGCCGCAGCCCACCGCAATGGACAGCGGCAACGATGTGCAGCCTGAACCGGCAATCGAGGAGCCTGCCGGGGAAGTAAGCCTGGCAGAGGAGAGCTCCTATCCGCCGGTTCCTGACTTTGGTGCTGACGAGACAGTGGTGATGCAGGAGGCAACGCAGACGAAGCCTTCCCTGGGGCGCTATGAAATCATCGAGGAACTGGGCAGGGGTGCCATGGGCATCGTCTACAAGGGGCACGATCCGAAGCTGGACCGGCTGACAGCCATCAAGACCATTCGGTTTACCGATGATTTTGACGAGGACCAGGTTGAGAAAATCAAGGAGCAGTTCTACCGGGAGGCGGAGGTGGTTGCCAAACTGTCGCATCCCAACATCGTCACCATTTACGACGTGGGCGAGGACCTGGACCTCTCCTATCTGGCCATGGAGTACCTGGAAGGCGTCAGCCTCGAGAGATATGCCCACAAGGACAATCTGTTGCCCATAAGGAGGGCGATCGACGTGGTGAGCCAGGTGTGTGACGCCCTGGAATACGCCCATGGGCGGGGCATAGTCCACCGGGATGTGAAGCCGGCCAATATCATGATCCTCAATGACGGCCTGGTGAAAGTTACGGACTTCGGCATTGCCCGGGCGACCGCCACTTCCAAGACCCGCACTGGCGTGATCAAGGGGACGCCCTATTACATGTCCCCCGAGCAGATTTCTGGAATGAAGGTGGATGGCCGCTCCGACATCTTCTCTCTGGGCGTGGTGTTCTATCAATTGCTCACTGGAGAGCTGCCCTTTGGCGGCGAGAACCTGGCCGCCATCATGTACCAGATTACCACCGTGCCACACGAACCACCAACTACCTATAATCCCAAGATTTTCAAGGCTGCAGTAACTATTCTGGACAAGGCCCTCGAGAAGAAATTGGACAAACGTTACCAAAGCGCCAGACAGATGGGAGATCACCTGCGCCTTCTTGGACAAAAATTGGACGAGATTCGCGCCCGGGCGAAGAAAAGCGAATGAAGGAAGGGCATTGGGCGCAGCGGACAGGGCGCACGGCGTTGGGCATTGGGCGCAGGGTAAAAGATAGCGCGAAGCGCTGTCATGTTTTTGCTTCATGGCTTGCAAGCCATCAAAGGGGAAAAGCTCTGATCTATCTGGTCGTGGCTACAGAGCCACTCCTACTCCTACCGAGTGTTTTTTGAGACCGGATAACTGATAACTGATAACTGATAACCGATAACCAACTAATCCTCACACCTCTGCGGTAATCCTCCATTCCCCCTCCTGCAGGTCTGTGGATCCCACGACTCTCAGGGAGTCTAGGCCCAGTTTTGCCTGCCAGCGGTTGGTGTTGGTGTTTCTGTGCCCACGAATGTCTGAAACCTGGTGGGCAGCAGCGTGAATGACCAGCCGGGATCCCAGGCGACGCGCTTCTTCCAGGGGCTGCTCCAGACGGTCGTACCAGAGAGCGCTCTTTACCAGCTGGCCGAAGGCAGGGTGGTAGGGGCCGGCCACAATCCTTCCCTGCTGCTCCAGGGAAAGCACTGCCTGGAGTCCGGTCCTGATCACCGGGATGGAGGCCCTGGTGAAGCGGAGCAGGGCCTGCTTGCACCAGTGCACCGCCTCGTTCACAGTGAGAGGGCGGTAATGGCCCGAGCGGTAGAGGTGCGCCAATCTGGTGCCGGCAAGCACCACGGTGGGATACAGCCGGACAAAATCCGGCTCCAGGGAAATAGCCGCGTCAACAGTGCGGAGAAATTGTCGCTCACTGTCTCCAGGAAGCCCGGGCATCAGCTGGAGCCCGAGGTAAAAGCCGCGGCCGCGGATGCGGTTTGCAGCTTCCCTGGTCTGCGAGCTGGAGTGGCCGCGCTCACAGCGAGCCAGCACACTGTCGCTGAATGACTGGGCTCCCAGTTCTATGGTGCTGACATTCATCTCTTGCAGGAAATTCAGGTTGTGGCTGCTGACAGCATCCGGCCTGGTGGAAAGCCGCAGAGACTGCACCCGGCCTCTGGCAATGAATCCTTGCACCGCCTCCAGGTAAAAGCGCTGCTTCTTCTCGGAGAGCACTGTAAAAGAGCCGCCGTAGAAGGCTATCTGCACCGGGGAGCGGCGGCTGTACTGGAGATGCTGCTCCACGTGCTGCTGCAGGCTCGTGGCAGTCCACGACTGCCGAGCAGTACCACTCACCGCAGTTTGATCGCAGTAAATGCAACGATGCGGGCACCCCTGGTGGGGGATGAAGATGGGGATGATCAGAGGTTTCATGTTGGGATACTCGGTTATCAGGAAAAAGCAGGCGCAAGGCGCACGGCGCAGGGCATTCGGCGAAGGTGGCGCCAAACTCTGTCAAGCCCTTGATTCCTCGCAACCCGAAGTTCCCGCATCTCGCAACTCGCGCGCCCCGCAACCAGCGGCCCTGGGCCATTTTATCGGATCGCGGCTAGCCTGTCCCATCGCAGGGGAGAACAACTCCTGCCGCCTTGTTCCTGACAACTGACAACTGATAACTGATAACTGACAACTGACAACTGGTAACTGATAACTGATAACTGATAACTGATAACTGGCAACTGACAACTGATAACCCGCCTCAGGCTAGCCCGTCTTTTCAGAATCTTCCTGTTCTTCCAGGACACGCAGGGCTCTGCCAGCGGCCTTTTGTTGGGCGGCTTTCTTGGTGGGACCGGAGCCGAAGGCCAGCAGACGGTCGCGCACCCAGACGCTCATGCGAAACCACTTGTTGTGTTCCGGGCCTTCCTCTGCTTCGAGTCTGTACCGGGGCACGGTCTTGTCGCGAGCCTGGACGATCTCCTGCAAACGGGTCTTGTAGTCTCTATCGAGAACAATCGGCAGATCCTCTTTGTCGGTGAGAAATGGAGCGAACAACTGCTCCACCACCTTCATGACGGCCTCCAGGCCGCCGTCCAGATAGATAGCTGCCAGAACAGCCTCGAGGCTGTCGGACAATAGCGAGGGTTTTGTCCGGCCGCCGCTTCGATCTTCTCCCTTGCCAAGATGCAAAGCCTCGCCCATGCCGAGCTCCCTGGCTATGCTGGCCAGGTGCTTCTCGTTCACCAGCCCGGCCCGCAGCCGGGAAAGCTCTCCCTCGTCATAGTCAGGAAATCTTTCCAGCAGCAGATGACTCAAAGCCAGATCCAGAGCAGCGTCGCCGAGAAATTCCAACCGTTCGTTGTCTTGCAGCTTCAAATGAGGGTTTTCATTGACATACGAGCGATGGAGCAGGGCGTTGAAGAGCAGCTGTCTATTATTGAAGCGATAGCCCAGCCTTTCTTCCAGTTCCTGAAGCATAGGGTCAGTGTTGATGTCCATGTTTCAGCTACTTGACCAGCATCTGTGAGCAAAATTTCACTACTTTTTATTCTCCATTATTGGTGAATCCAGTGGCTAAAGTCAAGAAGGGGAGTTAGTTATCAGTTATCAGTTATCGGTTATCGGTTATCAGGCAAGATGCAAGCGCGCAGCGCCGTTCCCTACCCCACCAGTCCTGAGCCCGTCGAAGGATGCCCAACGCCCAATGCCCAACGCCCAATGCCCAATGCCCAACGCCCTCTATTACATTGACAGCGAAAAATTCTTTCGTTATATTGGCAGGCAAAACAATTGAAGCTGGAACTGCCGGGAGACTGGCAGTTTCTCTTTTCTGAAGCAGAGGTCCTAGCAGCAGCGAGCACGGTGGTTTGGGGAAACAGACGAGGGGGGGATGCGGCCCCTGCTGAAGTTTGCCCTGGACAGGCGCCGGCCATGGTGAGGAGGCTTCATCCCGATGGCAGCAGAACAGAAGGGGCGGCAGATCCTTTCCGCAGAAGAAATGGACAGCACCCTGGAAAAGATGGCGGCAGACATTTACCAGGCGATTGACGACAAGGATAATCTGGTGCTTGTGGGTATTCGGACTGGCGGGGTTCATCTGGCCAGAAGGATTCAGGAAAAGATCGAGCAGAAATTTGCTCGGCAAATTCCCGTGGGTATTCTGGACATTGGCCTCTATCGAGACGACTGGACCAGGATAAGCACCCAGCCCATAGTTCGCACCACTGAACTGCCCTTCTCTATAGACGACAGAATCGTGGTGCTGGTGGATGATGTGCTCTTTACCGGCAGGACCGTGCGCTCTGCCATGGCTGCCCTTATTGATTTCGGCCGGCCGCAGCGCATCATCCTGGCGGTGCTGGTAGACCGCGGCCACCGGGAACTGCCCATATGCGCTGACTTCGTGGGAGTCACAGTGCCAACAACCCTGGAGCAGGTGGTAAATGTCTACCTGGAGGAAACCGGCGAAGAAGATCGGGTGCTGTTAGAAAATATGTGAAGCGGTTGTCGGTTATCAGTTATCGGTTATCGGTTATCAGTTATCAGTTATCAGTTATCAGTTGTCGGTTATCAGTTATCGGGTTATCAGTTATTGGTTATCGGTTGTCAGGATCTTGAGTTGATGTCAAGTATTTGGATAGTTCTTCTTGGACAGACGGATGTTTATTTGCTGCTCTTTGCAGGTACTTCATATACCCATTGAGATGTTTGATTGCTTGATGAACCAGATCACGGCCCCTGGATAGGATTTCAGCTGAGATCAAACCTTCATCATAGGCAGTAATCAGATGGTCCAGGACTTCCCAACAGGACCCTCTAGCGTTACTACAGAATTTCGCATTATCCATGTAATGAAATCTGCCATAACCTTCGGCGATGTTGGCAGTGGAAGATCGAGCTGCCTTTATTAGCTGATCTCCCAATCGAAACCGTTCTTCTCTGGGCAGGATCGCCACAACCTCTTTTGCCACGAAAAGTCGCACCTCTCTGCAACATTTCCAGCACTCTAGGTCTTCAAACGTCCGAATGTGTTTGTTGTGCGCCATTTAATCGCCAGAATCAAGCGGAAGCATTCATGATTACGAATCCGCCTGATAACTGATAACTGATAACTGACAACCCCAGGCGTAGCCACAGGCGAAGCCAGGAGCCCTCATCTCTGCGCCGCCAGCTGCACCTGGTCTTTTTCCGTAGCGAGCAGCGCGGCGCCGTCGCCGTCAGCAAAGAAATTGGCATAGTCAACTTCGAGCCCCACAGCAGAGGTGAGCTTTTTCACCTCGGCCGAGAGCTGCGGCTGCGTGAGCAGGACGAGCAGATCGAAGCTGCGGCATTCTTCCCCCTGTGCTGTGGCCAGGGTTACCTCTACCTCGGCTTTTTCGCCGGCATCCACAGAGACAACCGCGGCTTCCTGGAAGGTTATGTCGGCAAGCTTTTCCAGGTCGGCGGCATACTCCTGCTGGAAGCCGGTGAGCTCTCCGGCAATGATGGAGATCTCGGCTTCCGGCAGCTTGCCTCGCAGCAGAATTGCCTCGTTGACAGCCAGGCACAGGGCAGCCCTGTGCACGCCTGAGGCTGCGGCCTCGTAGCTCTGGACAAAACCAATGCGCGCTGGAACCTCACCGTCGTACGGTCGGATGACAAGACCTTTGCTGGGGCCGTCTTCGTCCAGCATGCGCTCCATTTGCAGATCGGTGATCACGTTCAAATTGCTGCCAAGTTGGAACTTGTCGTCAATGCGCTCCTGAGCCCGCTCAACTCCGGATGAGACGATCAGCATGTCTGCCTCCACCTCGACTATGTCATCCTCCATGGCGAAATCGATGGCCTCGGGCTTGCATTCGGCCCAGCAGAGGGCGCAGCCCAGGCAGCGCCGGCAGCTCAGGCACCTCCTGGCCTCTTTGAGCGCTCTTTCCTCGTCGAATCCCAGTTCCACTTCGTTGTAATTGCGGCGCCGCTCTTCCACATCGATTTCGATCTGGTGCTGCCGCTCGGAGGGAATGTCTGGAAACTCTACAATGTAACGGCCCTTTTTCTCGTACATACCAGCACCTTTTTCAAATCAGCAAAGTTCTCATGAGACAGAGCGTCTGCAGAGCACAGGGCGAAAGACAACTTGCCAGAGTGCTCTGTCAGGCGGCTGCCCTGCGCTTGGCTTCGATATAGCGGGCAATGCCCGCAGCTGCCTTGCGACCGCCGGCGCAGGCGGCAATGGCAATGCCCGGGCCGGTCTGAACGTCGCCGGCTGTAAAAACTCCCGGCACATTGGTCATGAAGGTCTCGGGATCGGCATCCAGAGTGTTCCAGCGGGTAATCTCCAGGCCGCTGTCATCGGGCACAAAGGCAACGTCAGGCCGCTGGCCGATTGCCGGTATGAGAGTTTCGGCCTCGATGACGAATTCGGAGCCTTCTATGGGAACAGGGCGGCGTCTGCCGCTGGCATCTGGTTCTCCCAGCTGCATGCGCAAACACTTGAGGGCCTTCATGCGGCCGTTGTCGCCAATCACCTCCACAGGCGCCACCAGGTATTGAAACTTGATGCCCTCCTCCTCGGCAGCATCGATCTCCCAGGGGCTGGCCGGCATTTCCTTCTTGGTGCGGCGATAGAGGACGTGGACCTCGTCGAAGCCCTCGCGCCAGCTCACTCTGGCAGCATCCATGGCCACGTTGCCGCCGCCGATGATGATGACCTTGCCGCGGGCATCGATCTTCTTGCCCATGTTGGCGTCCTTGAGAAACTTGACGCCGTCTACCACTCCCTCGAGATCCTCACCGGGAATGCGGAGTTTCATGCCGCTCCAGGCGCCCACGCCAATGAATATGGCGGCATAGTCTCTCTGGAGCTCCTCGAAGGTGACATCCTTGCCAATGCGGGTATTGCAGCGCAGCTCCACGCCGTGCTCGAGAATCCAGTTGATCTCCCGCATCAGGGTTGGCGTGGGCAGTCGATACTCTGGAATGCCATAGCGGAACATGCCGCCGGGCTCGGGCATGGCTTCGAAGCAGACCGAGCGATAGCCGGCCTTGGCCAGGAAATAGCCGCAGGTGAGGCCTGCTGGACCGGCGCCTATTATGGCCACCTTTTCATCGTGAAACTGCTCGGGGACTTCCACGGGGGGGTCGATGTCGTGGTGCATTTCCCAGTCGGCCACAAAGCGCTTCAGAGCGCAGATGGCTATGGGCTCATCCACGTGACCACGGTTGCAGGCTCCTTCACAGGGATGCGGGCATACCCGGCCAATGGAGAGAGCGAAGGGCAGTCTTTCCCTTATTTTAGCAAGAGATTCTGCGTATTTACCGTCGGCAATCAAACCTACATAGGAGCGGATGTCCAGATTGGCAGGACAGGTGGCCTGGCAGATGGGCATGTCCTCCTTGAAAATATTGTAGACTCCCACACTGGGATTGAAAAAATCGATGGCAGTGCGAAAACCCAGCCCCTCATTGAAGTCATCGTACATGTGTATGGGGCACACCCGAATGCAGGCCTTGCAGTCGTTGCACTTCTCAGGGTCCACCCTGGGCGTGCGCTGCCTGAGGCGGAAGTGGAAGCTGCCGTCGGCAGCCTTGGCCTTGAGAAGTTCTGCATTGGTGAGCAGCCGGATGTTGGGGTGCTTCCTGACAGCTTCCCAGTCCACGGCAGAAAACCCCGACTCACCGTTGATGATGCGCGTTTGCGGCAGTCTCCTGCCGCCGAAGCTTGGCGCTGCTTCCACCAGGATTACCTGGTTGCCGGCTTCCGCTTGCGACAGGGCGGCGGCCACGCCGGCTGGATCACCTCCGAAAATTATCACTCGTTTCTTAGACACGACTTCTTCCTCCACCAGATGGTGACGAGTCCAGAATGTGGGCAGACTTCAAAACTTATTGCTGATGGCATCCGCTGGCACCTTCCTGCGGCCTGAGCCGGGACAATGCCCTGGCATTCATCCAGAGAAATGTTGTCGGCAGGCGCCCCGGCTCCCCTCGGGCTGCAGACTCCTGCGGCCGGGCCATTGTGGCCCCGCTCCTGGCAGGTTCTGGCCGGCCTCAGGCTGCGTCGGCTGCCTGTTCTGCCAGCTCGTACAGAGGGGAGCTGCCTTCCACCCCGGCCAGCTGCACGAATCCCCGACGCTGCAGGGCAAGCACATACCTGAGTACACGATGAGCGGGCAATTGCAGCCAGGAGGCGAGCTGCTTTACCGAGGCAGCTCTCTGGCCCAATTGGGCCAGTATCTGATGAGTGGCTACCTCATCCATAATGATGGTGTCCAGAGTACGCCACATTTCGTGTTCGGTAAAAAGCTCGCCATACTTGTTGCCGGTGGTGGTGAACTCCACAAACTTGCCCACCACCCAGCGGAGCTTCTCTCCGGCCAGGGCAGCCCGTGCCGCTTCCAGCTTCTCCTGGAGAGCACCGGCTGCAAGTCTATCGCCGCTTCCCAGGGGCCCGAGCTCACGGATGCCCTGGTCAAAAGTGCTGACGAGCTCCACAAAGCGTTCGCTTTCTGCAGAAGAACATTGCTCGAAAGCCACCCGTCCAGGGTTGAGCCCCACGTAGTCGAGCACCCTGGCGGCAAGGCCCACCTTGATCTTTCCCTGGACGTTGCCGATGATGTAATGGCAGTCGCCAAAATAACAGCCGACGACCATGACCCCATCTGCCCCGTAGACAAAGGCCTTGGCGATCATGGTGGGGTCCACGCGGCCGGTGCACATGAGCCGAATGATGCGTATGTCCGTGGTGTATTGTATCCTGGAAACTCCAGCGAGATCAGCCGCGGAGTAGCCTCACCAGGTGCAACAGAACACCAGTATTCTGGGTGTAAAATCCGCCAAGAGGTCACCTCCTCACTCTGGACAATGTAGATGTGTCCTGGATGATCATCTGCTTGCCTGATGCTCTTCCCACATCAGGCAGATCTCTCTAGCCGGTTAAAAATGCCTTTATCTGTTCCTCCACCTGCTGGTCGGTAAAAGAATTGATGGACAGCGCATGCTGATAGCATGTTGCGGCGCACACACCACATCCCTTGCAGGCCACGGGAATGGGCTGCACCTTGCGGCCCTTTTCCGTGTGGACGATCTCCAGGGCGCCGTACGGACAGAGAGCAACGCAGAGGCCGCAGCCGCGGCAGGCGTCTTCATCTGCCAGCACCGACACTATGGGCTCCACGGTCATCACTCCCTTGGCCAGAGGGATGGAGGCCCGCGAGGCTGCTCCGAGGGCCTGGGACACGGCCTCGCGAACGGTGGCTGGATAGTGGGCGTTGCCGCAGAGATAGACGCCGTCTGTGGCAAAATCCAGGGGCTTGAGCTTCACGTGCCCCTCGAGGAAAAACTGGTTTTCATCAAGGGTGACGCGCAGCAGCTTGGAGATGGCCTCGTTGTCCTCTCCGGCTATCAACGGCGTGGAGAGCACCACCAGCTGTTGCGGCAGCTCGAGCTCACGACCCAGAAGGTGGTGGTAGACCCGGACCTTGCCGTCTTCTACCTGCGGCGGCTTTTCAGGATCGTATTTTATATAGCGTACGCCCAGCTCCCTGGAGCGTTGAAAGAGGACCTCGTTCTCTGTGCCGTACGCCTGAATGTCCCGGTAGAGCACGTGCACCCGCGCTTCGGGATTGCGCTCCTTGATGGCGATGCTGTTCTTGATGGCGGTCATGCAGCAGATGCGGGAACAGTAGCGGCGCTCTTCGGAGCGGGCGCCGACGCACTGGATCATCACCACATCGTTGAAGTCCAGCTGCTGGCGCCGCAGAAGTTTCTCCAGCTCCAGCTGGGTGATGACGGTCTTGCCATCGTAGCCGTACATGCCCTCAGGCTTGAAAACCTGGGCCCCGGTGGCCACAATGATCACCCCGGCGCTGAATTCCTCCTGGACACCATTGACAGCAACAGTCACCTGGTAGTGGCCAATGTAGCCGGCCACCTCAGTGAGGGTGGCCGAGGTGAACAACCGGATGTTGTGGTGCGCCTTGACTTTGTCGGCCAGAGATGCGGCCAGGGTCTGGGCGTCTGCCCCGGAAGGAGCGAGTTCGTGGAGCTCCAGCAGGAGGCCTCCCAGCTGGGCCTGCTTCTCTACCAGAATTACCTCGTAGCCCCTGTTGGCCAGAGTCAGGGCGGCAGTCATGCCGCTGACGCCCCCTCCTATGACCATGGCCCTGGGATCCATTTCAGATTGAATGGGCTCCTGCGGCTCCAGAAGGACAGCCTTGGCAACTCCCATGCGGATGAGATCACGGGCCTTGGCTGTGCCTGTGTCGCGCTCCCGCATGTGCACCCAGGAGCACTGGTCGCGGATGTTCACCATTTCAAAGAGATAGGGATTCAAGCCGGCTTCGGCGCAGGACTCGCGGAACAGTGGTTCATGAGTTCTGGGAGTGCAGGAGGCCACCACCACCCGATTGAGGTTTTCTTTCTTGATGGCCTCTTTGATCTCGTTGATGCCTGCTTCAGAGCAGGTATAGAGATTTTCCTTGACAAAGACCACGTGGGGCAGCGTCTTGGCATACTCGGCAAGACTCGGGCAATCGAGATAGCCGGCTATGTTGCTGCCGCAGTCGCAGACAAAGACGCCGATGCGAATCTCTTCCGTCAATTTCACACCTCATTGTGGAGTTCTAATTAACAAATTCAAAAGTTTTAAAATTCAAAAAACTTAACCTTCAACCCGTAACTACTCCTTGTGCCTTCCACCCTGATAACCCTATACTGCTAGGAAGCTGGAAGGCTAGGAGGCTAGAAAGCTAAAAGACGACAGCGCTTCGCGCCATAAGCCTTCCACCCATTTCCCCTGCTCCCTGCTTTCCATCAACCATTAACCAATAACCGATAACCCCGGCGTCTTGTCACGGCGAAGTTTTAACGTAGCCGGAAGCCGAAGGCTTCTCAGCTTCTATTTTCCTTATTTTGCTCCGCCGGCAGCTGCTCTTGGCACAGCAGCCACAATTTCTGCGGCCCGGGCAGCAGCGCTGCTAGCCTGAGCCACCGATTCTGGAATGTCCATGGGCCCCTGGGCGCAGCCGCAGACAAAGATTCCCGGCCTGCTGGTGTCCAGGGGTATGAGGGGGTCGGTCTTGAAGAAGCCGTGTTCGTTGAGCTCAAGACCCATCATTTCCGCCAATTTCTGGGTGCCGGCAGCAGGTATACAGGCGGTGGCCAGGATCACCATGTCAAAGGTTTCCTGCTGTACCTGTCTGCTGGTGGTAGACTCGTACCACACTATGGGATTGTGATCTTTGTCCTCGGTGATCTCGGCTACCCGGCCGCGGATGTACTGGATGTTCGCTGATTGACCGCCGCGCAGTTTGTACTCCTCGAAGCCCCTGCCCACGGCGCGGAGGTCCATGCAGAAAATAGAGGAGCTCACCTCGTTGTCGTGCTCGTAGGCGATCATGGCCTCCTTGACCGAGTGCATGCAGCAGTAAGAGGAGCAGAAGCGGTTGAACCTGAAATCTCGGGAGCCCACACACTGGATGAAGGCGAGCTTCTTGGCAGTGGTGCTTGCTGCGTCGATCTTCTTCAGGGAGTCCAGCTGCTGCTGGCTGGCGTTAACCTTGCGGGCCAGTTCGGCCCAGCGCTTCAGCTCGGGCTCTTCTGCAGCGGCTTCCTCCTTCCAGGTTTCCAGAAACTCGGCCGTGGACTTGCCGTGCTTTTCTTCCAGTCTCTGCACCTGCCGGCTGAGCTTCTTGAGGCTTTTTTCCAGGGCGGCAATCTCAGCCCGCAGAGCCAGCTCAGAGGGCCTATCCAGGTGGCCCGCCGTAGGACCGCTGGCACTGAGGAGACGCTCGAATTCCATGGCAGTTACCACGTTGGCGATATGCTGGTAGCCGTACTCTGGAATGACCGAGGGATCAAAGACCTCATAGCCGCTGGCCAGCACGATGGCCCCCACTTCAATATCCAGGAGCTGATCTTTCTGCTCGAAGTCTATGGCCTCGGCCTGGCAGGTCTTGGCGCAGATGCCACACTTCTTTCCCTGGCCGAGCTGACGACAATTTTCAGCGTCGATGCAAAAGGTGGAGGGGATTCCCTGGGGAAAGTACTTGTAAATAGCCTTGCGTTCACCGAGCCCGGCGTTGTAGTCGTCCGTGACGGAAGTGGGGCACTTTTCGGCGCAGGCGCCGCAGCCAGTGCAGAGGTCTTCATTGACATAGCGCGCTTTCTTGCGCACCTTCACCTGAAAATCGCCAGCTTCGCCAGCCACCTGCTCCACTTCGCTGTAGGCGAGAAGATTGATCTTTTGATGCCGACCGGCATCGAGCAACTTGGGCGACAGAATTCAGATGGCGCAGTCGTTGGTGGGGAAGGTCTTGTCCAGCTGGGCCATCTTGCCGCCGATGCAGGGCAGCCGCTCTACCAGGTGGACCTGTATTCCCATGTCTGCCAGGTCCAGGGAGGCCTGAATGCCGGCAATGCCGCCGCCAATGACCATGACGTCCTTGCTCACGCTTCACCTCACAGTTTGTAGGAGTGGTAAAATTCCAAAATTTCAGAGTTACAAAATCTTGAAGTTGTAAAGTTTTAAAATTATAAAATAAACAAATTACCAGGTGATAAAGACGATCTCAGTGAAACTGTTTGGGGGAGCGGCTTACCCCGACGACGGCACGGCCACATGGTGCCGCTCCCATGGAGTTACATTTTTTATTTTGTAATTTCACAACTTCACAACTTAGACCTAGCCAACCGCCTCAGCCAGCAAGATGGTGAGGTCCTTGATTTCCAGATCCATATCCAGGTTGCCCAGGGCGCAGTTCAGGTGAATCTGGCACTTGGGGCAGGCAGTCACCAGGGTGCGGGCGCCGGTGGCTGCAGCTTCCTGGAGCCGTTCAGCCTGGATTCTCTTGGAGCCGGTGCCGCAATTGGCCCAGCCGCTGGTGCCGCAGCATACGGCATTTTCCCTGTTTCTTTCCATTTCCACAAAGTGGCAGCCGGGGAGTTTGCTGAGGATTTCCCGGGGAGCATCATAAATTTTGGCCATGCGGCCCAGCCTGCAGGGATCGTGGAAGGTGATGCTGGCAGCACCGTTCTCCCGCAGTTGCAAGCGCTCCTCGGCAAGCATCTGGGAGACCAGCTCGTAGAAGTGCACCACTTCGAAGCCAAGATCCCCGAAAAACTCCTGATAGTGATGCTTGAAGGTGTAGTAGCCCTCCGGACAGTTGAACACCACCCGCCTGGCTCCCGAGGCCCGAATGACCTCCAGGTTGTGGGCCGCCAGCTTCTTGAAGACGTCAACGTTGCCGTTCCAGAGCATGTCGTGGCCGCAGCAATGTTCGTCGTTGCTCACTACCGGGGTGATGCCGCCGGCATTGAGGATCTTGATGATGCTGCTGCTCACACTGAGACTGTCCACGCCGATATCGGCGAAGATGACCTGGAAGTATGGCATGCAGCCCACAAAAAAGAAGGTGTCGCCGCGGTCGGCAATCTGGCCGGCCTCGCTGGCCCACTGGGTCTTGTTTTCCTTGATCCCCTGGGTCTGCAGTTCCATGATGGTCTGCAGCATGCCGTGATGGGAAAGCATGGGGGTGGTGCCCCGCTGCAGGGCCTCTTCACGCAGCAAGCGCATGAATTCCGGAAAGTTGATGCTGGATGGGCACCGTTCGAAGCAGCGGCTGCAGGTCAGACACGACCAGAGATCCCGGTCCCTGAGCAGTTCTTCTCCGAGCCCCAGCAAGGCTTTTTCCACAATAAGCCGAGGTGAAAAGGAAGGCAGTACTCTGGAAACCGGACAGCTGCCGGTGCACACTCCACAGTCGAGGCAAAAGTAGCTCTGAGTCAGCTGGGCTGCATCTTCTATCTTCATGCGGCGACTCCAAGGGGTGATTTCCCCAGCTCTTTGATTTTCCTGGTAAAAGAGGTGACTATTTCAGCAAAGCGGCCTCCCTCGGCTGAAGAGACCCATTCGAGCGCCAGCCGCTCGTTGTCGATTCCCATGAGCTGCAACAGGCTGCGGGTCATTTCCACCATGCGCTGCGCTTTTTCATTACCATCCTGGTAATGGCAGTCGCCGATGTGTCAGCCGCTCACCAGCACGCCGTCCGCCCCCAGTTGAAAGGCCTTGAGGATGAAGTCCGGCGATACCCGGCCGGAGCACATCACCCTGATCAGGCGAATATTGGGCGGGTACTGCAGCCGGCTGACGCCTGCCAGGTCTGCGCCGGCATAGGCGCACCAGTTGCAGCAGAAGGCAATGATTTTTGGTTCGAATTCAGTGCTCATGCTCATCTGTCCTTTATTTCCTCGGGTCCGCGGTTCTGGCCAGGGCATCCAGGTGCCATAGATTGCCTCTCAGTCGCAGAGAGCCGCTTCCACCATGGTCAGCACTTCCATGTCGGTGAAATGCCTGATGTTGGCCGCGCCAGTGGGGCAGGCAACAGCACAGGCGCCGCACCCCTTGCAGAGCGCCTCCTGAATCTGCGATACCAGGACTCCCTCCGCCACCTCCACCAGCTGCGGCGCGCCGTAGGGGCATGCCTCCACACATTTGCCGCAGCCGCGGCAGAGGCTCTGGTCCACAGCAGAGACCACTCCCTCCACTTCAATGCCCTTCTGGGAGAGGACTGTGGCTGCCCGGGCCGCGGCCGCCTGGGCCTGGGCGATGCTCTCGTCGAGTGGTTTGGGATAGTGGGCCAGGCCGCAGACAAACACGCCGTCGCTGGCAAAATCTACGGGCCGGAGCTTCATGTGAACTTCCTGGAAGAAGTTGTCCTGGCTGAGCGGCACCTTGAACAGTTGGGCCAGCTCTTCCAGGCCGCGGCTTTCTATGGCTGTGGCCAGGGTGATGAAATCAGGCTTCAAAGTGACGGGCCGCTGCAGCACGTGATCGACCACGGTGACTTTCAGGCTGCCGTCGGTTTCCTCTTCCACTACCGGCTTGTGCTCCAGATCGTAGCGCACGAACAGGACGCCCAGTGCTCTGGCTTCGCTGTAGAGGTCCTCCCGCTCGCCGTAGGTGCGGATGTCGCGGTAGAGGATGAAGACGTCCATCTCCGGGTTGCGCTTTTTGAGATCAACGGCCTTCTGCACAGAAAAGGTGCAGCAGATTCTGCTGCAGTGAGGGCGCTCTGGTTCTCTGGAGCCGACGCACTGGATGAAGACGGCGCTGCTGGCCCCGGTGACCAGATCGCTGTCCCAGGCCTCGTCAAGTTCGTGCCAGCTGAACACCCGCTCGTTTTTGCCGTAAAGGTACTCCTGCGGCTTGAAGGAGTGAGCCCCGGTTGCCAGAATGACAGCGCCGTGCTCCAGCTGCCGCTCGCCGTCCGTGGAGGAGATCACCCTGGTGCTGAAATTGCCCACAAAGCCGGTAGCTTCTTTGACTTCAGTGTCGAGGAGAACCTCGACGTTGGGGTTCCCCTGCACTTCCTCGGTGAGAGCAGCCACATAGGCGGCCACGTCTTCATTGCGCCAGGTCTTCTTCACCTGGAGGGCGTGGCCGCCCAGGCGGGCTTCCTTCTCCACCAGATAGGCCTTGAAGCCCTGCTGCGCCAGGGTAATGGCCGCGACCATGCCTGCCACTCCGCCGCCCACCACCAGAGCCGCAGGAATTACCGGCACCGACGGCATGGGCAGCGGCTCGATAAGAGCTGCCCGGGCCACTGCCATGCGCACCAGGTCCTTGGCCTTGAGGGTGGCCGCATCCGGTTCATCCGAATGCACCCAGGAGCATTGATCGCGAATGTTGGCCTGTTCAAAAAGATACTTGTTGAGGCCGCTGTTTCTCAGAGTTTCCTGGAAAAGCGGCTCATGAGTGCGGGGCGAGCAGGCAGCCACCACTACCCGGTTGAGATTCTGCTCGGCGATTACCCGCACCAGCTGTTCCTGGGCATCCTGGGAACAGGAGAAGAGATTTTCCTGCACATAGACCACGTGCGGCAGCGTCCTGGCGTATTCGGCTACCTCGGGAACGCGCACCACCCCGCCGATATTCACGCCGCAATTGCAGACGAACACCCCGATGCGCGGCGGTTCTGCCGCCACATCCCGTTCCTCGGGAAAAGACTTTTCCCTCACCAGAGTATGCCGGGCGGCAGCCAGCTTGCAGGCGGCGGCGCCGGCCGCTGCCGAGGCTTCCATGACCGACTGGGGAATATCCTTGGGTCCCTGGAACACGCCGCAGGCATATACTCCAGGCCGGGAAGTGGCCACCGGTTCGAAGCTCGAAGTGGTGGCAAAACGGTGCTGGTTGAGATCGATGCCAAGTTTTTCGCCAAGCTGCTGGACATCGGGCGGCGTCTCCAACCCTACCGAGAGAACTACCATGTCGAACTCTTCGGTGACGATCTCCCCGGCGTCGCTCACGTAGCTGAGCTGCAGGTTGCCTGTGGCAGCAATCGGCTCAATGGAGTGGATGCGCGAGCGCACGAAGCGAACGCCGCTTTCCTCGGCCCTGGTGTAGTACTGCTCGAATTCTTTGCCGTAGGTGCGCATGTCCATGAAAAAGATGGCGGTGTCCAATTCCTCTCTGGCATGCTCCCTGGCAATTACCGCCTCCTTAATGGCGTACATGCAGCAGACTCCGGAGCAGTAGCTGTTGTCGCAGTGGTTGATGTCGCGGGAGCCCACACACTGGAGCCAGGCTATTTTTTTGGGCTCTCTGTGGTCGGAGGGCCTTATGAGATGACCGCCGAATGGACCACCGGCGCTCAATATTCTCTCGAACTCCATGCTGGTCACCACATTGGGGTGGTTGGCATAGGAGTAGTCTTCATAAAGGGTGGGGTCGAAGGCCTTGAAGCCGGGGGCCGCAATGATGGAGCCCACCTCGAGGGTGATGGTCTCCGGCAGCATGCTGTGGTCTACAGCGCCGGCCTTGCATGCCTTGACGCACTCGAGACACTCGCAGCAGGCCATGCAGTTGAGACAGCGAGCTGCTTCGGCCTGCGCCTGTTCCTCGGTGAGGCCCAGTTCCACTTCCCGAAAGCCTTCTTTTCTTTCGGCGAGCGGTATGGTCTGCATGGCAGGGCGCGAACACTTTTCCAGGTCCTCGGGGATGGGGAGAAAATCCTCCTGGGGAAGCTCCAGGGGTTCCCGGCCGGCGCGCATGTCTTCGCCCCTGAGGTAGCGGCCGATGGATATGGCGGCCTCTTTGCCGGCTGCAACCGCGCCAATGGCCACCCAGGGGCCGCTCTGGGCGTCGCCGCCGGCAAAGACCCCCTCCATGTTGGTGGCAAAGGTGACCTCGTCGGCCTCGATGGTCCCCCAGCGGCTCACTTTGATGCCTGCCCTGGCGAGGGTCTCAGAGGCGGGTGTCTGGCCGATGGCTGGCACCACCATTTCGGCTTCCACCACGAATTCGCTGCCCGGCACGGGCACCGGCCTCCTGCGGCCGGAGGTGTCCGGAGCGCCGAGCTCCATCTTGATGCACTGGATGCCCACTACCCTGTCGTCTTTGGTCAGGATTTGCTGGGGCGCCGCCAGGTACTGAATCTCCACGCCCTCTTCCAGGGCATCCTGGAGTTCGTTTTCTCTGGCTGGCATTTCCGCCCGGGTGCGGCGGTAGAGAATTGTCACCCTGTCGGCTCCGAGTCTGAGCGCTGAGCGGGCTGCATCGATGGCCACATCGCCGCCGCCTATGACCACCACTCTTCCCTCGACCTTCTGTCGTTCTGCAAGATTGGCTTCTCTGAGGAAGTCGACGCCCGGGACCACGCCCTCGGCGTCTTCCCCGGGGATGTTGAGCCGCAGGCTGCGGTGCGCTCCGATGGCGACATACACTGCCCTGTAGCCCTGTTGGAACAGCTCCTCGATGGTGAAGTCGCGGCCGAGGGCGCTGTTATATTTGATCTCCACCCCCAGGCGGGTGATGGCCCTGATCTCCCTGTCCAGGACCTCTGGAGGCAGTCTGTAGTCAGGAATGCCCACCCGCAGCATGCCGCCGGCAACAGAGAGGGCCTCGAACACGGTGACCTGGTAGCCCTCCAGGGCCAGGAAGTAGGCGGCTGTCAGGCCAGCAGGACCAGAGCCTATGATGGCCACCTGCTCATGCCGTTTTTCTATCTCCGGCAGCGGCAGGCTCTCAATGTCTACCTGATCAGCCACGAACCGCTTCAGGGCGCAGATGGCTATGGGTTCGTCCACCTGTCCCCGCCGGCAGGCGGTCTCGCAGGGATGGGGGCAAATGCGTCCCAGCACCCCTGGAAAGGGCAGGGTGCGGAGGATGACCTCCATGGCCTCGCGGTATTTGCCCTGGGCAATGAGTGCTGTGTAGCCGTGGGCATTTACACTGTTGGGACAGGCATTGGTGCAAGGGGAACGGTCCCTCTTGTCGATGACATAGCCGCTGGGGATTGCCTGGGCATAGGGCTTGTAGGTGGCCTTGCGAACGCCCAGTCCCTCTTCGAACTCGCTGGGCAGGGTCACCGGACAGACCTCGAGACAATCGCCGCAGGCCGTGCATTTGTCCAGGTCGATGAAGCGGGGTTTCTTGTTGAGGGTCACCTGAAAGTGCCCCTGTTCGCCAGTGACACTTTCAAGTTCGGCACAGGTTAGCAGGTTGATGTTGAGATGCCGGCCGACCTCGACCAGTTTAGGCGAGATAATTCACATGGCGCATTCATTGGTCGGGAAGGTCTTGTCGAGCTGAGCCATGCCCCCGCCAATTGCCGGACTCTTCTCTACCAGGTGGACGAAAAAGCCTGAGTTGGCCAGATCCAAGGCGGCCTGCATGCCGGCAATGCCGCCCCCGACAACCAGAACCGAGCCAACGCCAGTCTGGTCTGCTTTTTCGGATTTCATGGTTTCTCCTGCATTGAACTTGATGGATTGGTTGTGAGAGGTACTCGAGCTTCGTGCGGCCATGCCACAGATCTTGACCATCATGTTCCCCCCTTGCCAGAGCAGTAGTACAAGAGGGGATGACGTGCTATAGTAAACGTGCCATTTGTAGACCGTACCCACTGAAATGTCAAGAAAAATGTGAAAATATTAACGTAGTACCGCTGAACAAAAAATCTAATTTAGTTGACGAACATATTAAAGTCAATTGAAAATAGCAGAGATACGCATACTTGACATAAAAGGATATAGCAAAGACGTACTATTCTTTGTTAACTTGCTCCTGACGGTATGATCTGCAAGCAATGTGAGGGCGGTTCATGGGCAAACCCACTTATGCTGAACTGGAACGCAGGGTGGAGGAGCTGGAGCGGATTCTCGCCGAAACCGCTGCCAGGCGAGATTTCCAGTTCGCCACCAGAGATCTCATCTACTTCCGCGGCTACCGGGACTGGTCCGTGGAGTTCTTCGACCGCAAGATAGAAGAGCTCACCGGCTGGCCCCTGGAAGATTTTCTCGACAGGAAGGTGAAGTGGCTGCATATTGTCCAGCCAGAATACCGGGAGCAGGCGCAGGATGCCGTGAAAAGAGCGCTCAAATCAGACAAGTATTACGAAGCAAGGTATCCAATTGTCACTCGCAGCGGCCAGACCAGATGGGTGGCCATTCGCGGCTACATTGTCTGTGACGACCAGGGTGACTTCCTGGCGGTTCAGGGAGTCTTGAATGACATCACCAGGGAAAAGCAGACGGAGCGGGCCCTGGAGTCCGAGACCGAGCTCTTCACCCGGGTAGCCAATGTTCTCGAGGACGGCATTTACATCGTCAGAGAGGACTACCGCATTCTGTTCATGAACGAGGCGCTCATCGAGCTGGTGGGGGACCATGTGGGCGAAGTCTGCCACCAGGCACTGTTCGGGCGCCAGACGCCATGCCCCTGGACGGTGATGTCAACCATTCAGGAGGAGCAGTGCGGCGTGCAGGAGTACCATTTGCCTGGGGTGGAGCGGATTTTTCAGGTGAGAAGCTTTCCTATAAGGATGCGCGACGGCACCATAGGCAAAGTGGGCCGCATGAAAGAAGTGACGCATACGAGAAGGCTGCAGAACGAGGTCAAAGAGTTTGCCGTGCGGCAGCAGGCCCTGGAGGATGCGGCCAACAAGGCTGAGCTGGGCATCTGCCTGCTGCAGGACCACCTGGGGGTGGAGGCCCGCTTTCGTTTCGTGAATGAGGCATTCTGCAACATTACCGGCTACAGTCCTGAAGAGCTGCTGAACATGGGGTTTGCGGAGCTGTTCCAGGGGAAGATGCGGCACGAGGCCCTGGAGCGCTATCGCCGCCGGCAGGCCGGGGAGACCCTGAACCAGGTGTACGAGTTCGAACTCCGGCGTAAGGACGGCTCTGTTGTCCCTGTCATCTACAGCGCAGCCCTGTCCTTGTGTGAGGGCCGCATGGCGACCATAGGTTTTATGCGGGATATTACCGAAAGACGCACTGTGCAGCAGATGCTGCTGCAGTCGCAGCGTCTTGCTTCCATTGGCAGGCTGGCAGCAGAGATTGCCCACGAGATCAACAACCCGCTCACCAGTGCGCTTACTTTCAGTAAATTGATTCGCAAGATAATGGAGCAGGAGCCCTTTCCAAGTGAACGGCTGGCTGAGCTGCGCCAGTACATTTCCCACCTGGATGCAGAGACCAGCCGCTGTGCTGATATAGCCAAGGGTCTGCTCGATTTTGCCCGTCAGGGAAGGATCGAGATCAGAGAAAACGACCTCGGGGTGATCCTCAAGAAGACCCTGGAGATTATCCGCCACCGGAGCGAGCTCACCGGAATCGAAATAACTACTTCATTTGCAGCCAATCTGCGGCCAATCGTCTGCGACGGAGCTCGACTGCAGCAGGCCCTGCTCAACATTGTCTGGAATGCCATCGAGGCAATGCCCGATGGGGGTCTTCTCAGCGTTGCTGCCAGCTACGACAAGGGCGAGGGTTTGCTGGTGGTGGACATAAGCGACACGGGTGTGGGCATCTCCAAGGAAGATCTGCAGCGAATTTTTGAACCATTTCACACCACCAAGAATGAGACCAGCGGCGTGGGTCTCGGGCTGTCAGTGGCCTATGGCATCATCCAGCAGCACGGTGGGCGGATCTCGGTGGACAGCCAGCTGGGCAAGGGGACTCATTTTCGCATTCAGCTGCCGCGGCAGCCAGCCGGGAACCTGCATAATGAAGGAGAATAGTCAATTTATGGAAAAGAAGCATGCAGGCAAGGTGGTGGGACTCTTGGTTTTGCGGGAGAGAATATGAAGGAGAAAGCTCGAGTGTTGATAGTGGACGATGAGCCGATGGTCTGCCTGTCACTGAGCAACTGGCTCCGGGAGGAGAATTATGAAGCCAGGGCTGTGGAGGACGGGCCAGCCGCTCTCGAGGCTGTAAAACAAGAGAACTGGGACGTGGTTCTCCTGGATCTCAAGATGCCGGGCATGGACGGTGTGGAGGTGCTGCGGGAAATCAAGAAAATTTCGCCGCAGACCCTGGTCATCATGATGACCGCCTATGCCTCTGTGAGCACTTCAGTGCAGGCCATGAAGGATGGAGCCTACGACTACATCGTCAAACCTCTGGACGTGGAAGAACTGTCGTTGATGCTCGACAAGATCGTGGCCCATCAACAGGTGGTCACAGAGAACATCCTCCTGAGAAAGCGTTTGAGTGAGCAGTATGAATTCGGCGACATCATCGGCAAGAGCGCTGCCATGCAACGAGTTTTCGAGACCATCAGCAGTGTGGCCGACACCAACGCCAATGTGCTGATCACCGGGGAGACGGGCACGGGCAAGGAGCTGGTGGCCCGGGCCATCCATACACACAGTTCGCGGCGCTACAGTCCCTTTGTGGCGGTCAGCTGCAGTGCTCTGCCGGACACTCTTCTGGAAAGCGAGCTTTTTGGCTACGAGAAGGGGGCCTTCACAGGGGCGGAGCGCACCAAAAAGGGGCGCTTCGAACTGGCCTCTTCAGGGACTCTGTTTCTGGATGAGATTGGGGATATTTCAATAAAAACGCAGGTAAAACTCCTCCGCGTGCTGCAAGAGAAGAGCTTTCGGCGGCTCGGAGGAACCGACCTGGTAGAAGTGGACGTGCGCCTCATTGCCGCCACCAACAGTGATCTCGCTGCCGAGGTAAAAAAAGGCACCTTTCGCAGCGACCTCTACTACCGTTTGAACGTGGTCAGCATCCACCTGCCGCCGCTGCGGGAGCGCAAAGAGGACATCGCCCTGCTGGCCGCCCACTTCATGAACAAATACAACGTGGAGGTGGGCAAGAGATTCGACCGCATCGAGCCCAGAGCCCTGGAGTTGATGATGGACTACGACTGGCCCGGCAATGTGAGGGAGCTGGAAAACGTCATAGAACGTGCGGTTGTCATTGACGAGGGGCCCGAGGTGAAAGTGGAGCACCTTCCCTTTTGCGTCATGGAGCAGCCCCTGCCCGATGGACCGCAAACTCTAGAAGAGGTGGAAAAGGCCCACATTCAGAAAATGCTGGAGCGCCAGAACTGGAACATATCTCAGACAGCACGCCTTCTCAATATAGACAGGACTACTCTGCACAAGAAGATCAAGAAGTTCGGCCTGCAGCGTCAGTCCAGCAAACCGCAATGAAGCGAAACAGCACGAGAGGGAGAATCATCTCTTTGGTACCCATGGGAGCGGTGCGTGCTGATTACCTGCGGAGCCTTGCCGAGGCCATGAGAGAACAATTCGGCCTGCCAGTGGAACTGACTGCCAATCAGGGCAGGCCAGTGTATGCCCTTGACGCCAAGCGAAAACAGTATAATTCTCAGCTCATAATACGCAAGCTGCCTCAGATAGCTCCAGCGTATGCCCTGAAGATTCTCGGGGTAACCGATATTGACCTCTTCAGCCCCATCTTCTCATATGTCTTTGGTGAGGCGCAGTTCCACGGCAGGTGTGCGGTGGTTTCCACCTTTCGGCTGCACCCCAACCCCGAGAGCAATCCCCGGCCAGGCTGTCCTCCGCTGCTGGATCGGCTGGAAAAAGAAGCCATCCATGAACTCGGCCACACCTTTGGTCTGCGACACTGCCCGGACCCGGACTGCGTTATGAGCTATTCTGTGGGCGTAGATTGTGCCGACAGAAAGTTTCCCTATTTCTGCCCTTCTTGCCGCGATCTCCTGCTGTGGCACCTGGCCACCGACATTTTTCTGGGCGCCTAGCGGGGCCGGCAGGATATGTCGAAATATACCACACTATGTGGTATATTTCGACAATATAAAAATATCATATATTCCCGCTAGTTATCATGACACAGATCTCTGACGTGTGGCGTATTACCACATTCCTGCTGCACCCTTCTTGCAGTCGTGGCAAAACAAATTAAATAATATCAGCTAGTTATAGTTGCCTCCTCCATGTGGCATGGCCATTGCTTTGCTTATGGGCACACTGAGTGAACACAATTATCCATGTTTTGCCACAGACATCAGAATAGAGTGAAAGGAGCAGGAGATCATGAAAGAAAAAGGAAAGGCTGCCAGATTCAAGGCAGTGCCCAACGGCGACGGCAAGTGCATCTGGATGGAGGCGGGGGTCATAGACTTCAAACTTTGCAACAATCATTTCAACTGTCATACCTGTGCCTTCGACAGGGCCATGCGCGAGACTGCCAACAAAAACGTGGCCGCTCGCCTGCAGGGGCTGGAGCCTCGGGGCAAGAAGGCTCACATCATACCCTGGCAGGAAACCATGAAAAAACGCACGGGTACGCATCGGAAATGCAGGCACACGCTCTCTGGTCGGGCACCTTTTCGACTCTGCCCCTATGACTACGAATGCCACCAGTGCCAGTTCGACCAGATGCTGGAAGACGGCTGGGAGCTGCAGATCCCCTATTACCTGGAACAGGTTCCCCAGGTGGAGGGCTATGGGCTGCCGGAAGGACATTTTTTCCATCTGGGTCATACCTGGGCACGTATCGAGCAGGGCGGGCGTATACGCATCGGACTCGATGATTTCAGCATGAAGGTATTTGGTCCCGTGGATGCACTGGATCTGCCTCTTACCGGTGAAGAATTGAAATTCAGCGAGGCGGGCCTGGGCTTCAAGAGAGAGGGCAAGATTGCCTCAGTACTGGCGCCTCTTTCCGGAGTTGTCACGGCAGTGAACTACCAGATCACCAAGCAGCCTGAAGTGGTCAAGGAAGAGCCTTACAACGACGGCTGGCTGGCAGTTCTGGATCCCACAGAAATGAAGAAAAATTTGAAAGACCTTCTCTTCGGTCGTGAGAGCACTGAATGGATCAAAGAGGAGCACGTCAAGTTGATTGAACTGGTGAGTGAAGTGGGGGTGACCTACGCTGACGGCGGTCCCATTGAAGACGTGGTGGGCAGGGTGCCCGACCTTTCCTGGGACACCCTGACCAGAAGTTTTCTGGGAACCTGACTTGAGGGCCTGTTGCCAGAGCAAACAAAAACAATAGTGGAAGACCCGGCCAGGAGGGATGTGCGGCCGGGTCTTTTCACTTTGCTGTCCTGGCCAACCGGGGCGGTATATAGACCAGCACCCTGGCATCACACCGGGAGCAAATGAGTTCTACTTTTTCAAAAGTCCTGCCATCCTCGAGTACATACTGGCGCGCTTTCCTTTTCACTTTCACCACGGTGCGGCAGTGTTCACAGTACATGTAGTCCAGGTTGACCATAGCAGCTGGAAGCTCCAGACCCCCCACGTCGTAGGGTGAGATACGGTCAGCGCAAGGCCCCTTCCCATTCGCCCTCTTGCCAGTGCTTTGCACCAGAGAGCTCATAGAGCAGCCGGGCGGCCTGCTCATCTCGACCTTCGAAGGCCTGATCGCGGATGTAGCTGTACATTTCCAGGCTGCATTCGTCTCTGGTGGGGGCAGCGGTGTCTCTTCTCTCGAAGATGCAGAATGAGAGGTAAGATTCAAAATCACTTACAGTGGGTTCACTCTGGCATCTTTCGAAAAACGCTTCAAACTCCATTGTGGACCTCCAGAAAGACACGTCTGCTCAGCAAGGCTCTTTATTTTAATCATAACAAAAGAAGAAATTATGTCTATTACTATAAAGACGTCGAGCACCCTTCGACAAGCTCAGGACAGGTGGGGCACCCTTCGACAAGCTCAGGGCAGGTTGAGCGTCCTCCGACAGGCTCAGGACAGATGGGGGGTCCTCCGGGATTTGTCCAGAAGTACCTCTAGACCCTCCTCCTTTCTAAACCATGACCTGTCAACGCTTTTCTTGACCAGGGTTTATTTTACCAGCAACCGATAACCGATAACTGATAACCGACAACTGATAACTGATAACTGATAACCGACAACCGCAGTCATTGGCCATTTCTGAATTTTGTGATAAAAGGGCTTGACTTGACGGGCGAAACTCAGAGAATGGCTCCAGGGTTGCCTCAGAGTCATAAAGGAAATTTTTACTGGGCGCTGGCGATTAGGAGATCTCAACGATGAAAATTCACGAGTATCAGGCTAAGGAATTGTTCGACAAGTTCCAGATCCCCATACCCAGGGGCCGCCTGGCCACGGATGCGGCGGCAGCGAGAGCAATTGCCGAGGATCTCGGTACGCTGCCGGTGGTGATCAAGGCTCAGATTCATGCAGGCGGCAGGGGTAAAGGCGGCGGTGTGCAGCTGGCTCACTCCCTGGACGAGGTGGAGAAGGCAGCTGGCCAGATTCTGGGCATGACCCTGGTTACCCATCAGACCGGCCCTGAGGGCAAACTGGTGCGCAAGGTGCTGGTGGAGGAGGGGCTGGATATTGCCAAAGAGCTCTACCTCGGCATTGTGCCGGACAGGAGCAGCGCTACTCTGGTGATCATGGCCAGTGAGGCTGGCGGTATGGAGATCGAAGAGGTGGCGGCAGCAGCCCCGGAGAAGATCATCAAGCAGCAGGTGAAGCCGGACCGTGGTCTGCAGTCCTTTCAGGCCAGGACGCTCGCTTATGGCCTGAATCTGCAGCCGGCTCTGGTGAAGCAATTCATACCCATGGTCAGCAGGCTTTTCGATCTATTTGTGCAGTACGACTGTTCCCTGGTGGAAATAAATCCGCTGGTGATCACCAGTGACGACAAGCTCATTGCTCTCGATGCCAAAATGAACTTCGATGACAACGGCCTGTATCGTCATCAGGATATTGTCGCCTACAGGGATCTGGATGAAGAGGATCCGCAGGAGGTGGAGGCATCCAGGTACAATCTCAATTACATCAGGCTGGACGGCAACATAGGCAACATGGTGAATGGCGCTGGTCTGGCCATGGCCACCATGGATATCATCAAGCTTGCCGGGGCCGAGCCGGCCAACTTCCTCGATGTGGGCGGCGGAGCCAGCGCAGAAATGGTGGAAAACGGCTTTCGCATCATCCTGAGCGACAAGAATGTCAAAGGAGTGCTCATCAACATATTTGGAGGCATACTGCGCTGTGACGTACTGGCCAGCGGGGTGGTGGAAGCGGCGAAAAAGGTGGGTATCACAGTGCCAGTGGTGATCCGCATGGAGGGCACAAACGTGGATGAAGGCCGGAAAATCCTCGAAGAGTCCGGCCTGGACTTGAATGTTGCCGAGGACGTCTGGCAGGCAGCTGCCAAGGTGGCCGAGATAGCCCGGGCCTAGTGTTCAACTCGCGGCTGGCCCGGTTGTTCAGCCGCCACTGCAAGTTGGGCTCGCGGGCAACTGCATCCCGCAGGCAAGGATATATGGAGAGATCGAGAGGTTCACTATGAGTATACTTGTTGATGAACAGACGCGCTTGCTCGTCCAGGGAATTACCGGCAGGGAAGGGCAGTTTCACACCCGCCAGTGCGTGGCCTACGGCACCAGAGTGGTGGCCGGGGTTACTCCAGGCAAGGGGGGCCAGCTCATGGATGACATTCCCGTGTTCAATACGGTAGAGCAGGCTTGCCGGGAGACGGGCGCCAATGCCAGTATGATCTTTGTACCACCTGCCTTTGCAGCCGACGCCATTATGGAGGCGGCGGCTGCCGGCGTACCGTTGATTGTTGCCATTACTGAAGGGATACCTGTTCTGGACATGATGAAGGCCTATCACTTTGTCAAAGAAGCAGGTTCTTGTCTAATAGGGCCGAACTGCCCCGGGATTATTTCCCCAGGCAAGTGCAAGGTGGGCATCATGCCCGGGCCGATCCACAAGCAGGGCTCCATAGGCGTGATTTCTCGCAGCGGCACCCTCACCTACGAGGTGGTTGATCAGCTCACCAAGAACAATGTGGGCCAGAGCACTTGCCTGGGTATTGGCGGCGATCCCATTATTGGCACCTCTTTTATTGATGCCCTCAAACTGATGGAAGCAGATCCCGATACCAGCGGCATGGTGATGGTTGGCGAGATTGGCGGTTCTGCAGAGGAGGATGCCGCAGAGTTCATTACCCGGGAGGTGAGCAAGCCGGTTGTCGGCTTCGTGGCAGGTCTGACAGCGCCGCCCGGTCGTCGCATGGGGCATGCGGGCGCCATCATCAGCGGCTCCAGCGGCACAGCCCAGGCCAAGATCGATGCCATGGAAGCGGCAGGCATCACCGTGGTGAGGAATCTCGGCCAGCTGGGCACGACGGCCCGCGAGGTGTTTGGCTAAGCAGTTATCGGTTATCGGTTGATGGCAAAATGAAAGTACACCTGATAAACAATATCGTCAACCAGGCGTGACAGGGGATTGCAGACACGGCAACGAATTGGTAGCCGCAGGCTTTAGCCTGCGTTGCCCTGTGTTGTTATCTATTTCGGCAAGCAATTGCGCTATGGCGTCATTGTAGTACTGGCCGCTGGTGCAGCCTTTCCCCTTTTCCCTCGCCGACATTGAGATGGCTGAGGATTCACCGGTAAGCCGTGAGGGCAGCACCATTGCGTTGTTGGAGTAATTTGCAATGAAACAGTACGTGATCGATCAGTTGCGCGAAAGTGACTTTCATGCTCTCGAGAATCACCTGGACCATCATGCGGAGCAGGGAGATCTCCCGGGCATTTATTGGGTGCCAATTCCTGAGCTGCTCTACGAGGCGGTTCAGCGGGAACACAGCAGTTGCCAACCATTCTATTTTGCCATCAATCTGCATAGAAACTCTATCAGCTTTGAGTTGCTGGTGCGCACGCGGCAGCGGCTGCGGTGCAGCTGCATTCAGTACGCCAGCCAGAGGCAACGGCAGCACATTATGGACTATGCAGACGACCTTTTCGATGAGCTCAATTTGAAGACCTAGCTACTTTTGTCAACTGATGAGAAGGCGGTCAGCAGCAGGGGTGAATGGCAAAATAAAGGTGCACTCCCGTCACTGTACATTCGGTAGCCGCAACCTTCAGGTTGCGTATGTGGCGATCAATACATTACATCTTGCCGCCAATTATGCCCCATGAATCGATGGGCGGACCGGCCAACGCAGTCTGAAGCCTGCGCCTACGGACCTGTTGCCGTGATATCTACCAGCAAGTAGTAATATTGCCCCAGCCAAAGGCGAAAGCCTCACAGCCTCCCAGCCTAAACTCCCCGCGCCAAATAAATAACTTGATAAGGCGGCGCAGCCGCCTGCCCTGTGCCCTGCGCCCTGCGCCCTGCGCCAAAAAAATAACTTGATAAGGCGGCGCAGCCGCCTGCCCTGCGCCCTGCGCCCTGCGCCCTGCGCCAAAAAAATAACGCCAAATAAATAACTTGATAAGGCGGCGCAGCCGCCTGCCCTGTGCCCTGCGCCCTGCGCCCTGCGCCCTGCGCCAAAAAAATAACCATAACCAATAACCGAAAACCCGAAGTGTTTTTGCTGGATTTCGCAATAACCATTCGCTAGAATGCTGGAAGCCCAAGGCCGGACACTGCCAGGATTACGCAGGGAGCAGTCTGCTCTGTGTTCTCAGGGAAAGTTGCGCAAGGTCATGGCTTTCCCGGGAAAAGGCGAGCCGACGATCAAGCAGGGATGTGGTGGGTGAGTGAGCAGAATCCTTCAGACAACGGCTTACTTCAGCTGGTGCAGGTGAATGCTCCTTTTGATCTCCTGGTTGAAAAATACCTGGATGTCTTCCTCTACCACCGAGTCAATCCAGAGATTGGCTTCAGCGCAGCAGTCCTTGATGAGGTGGACCACAAACGTTTGCAATTTGTGGCGGACCTGCTGGCCCGGCATGGGCTGACAACCACGGTGCACGGCCCCTTCATGGATCTGGCGCCCGGTGGCCTGGATGAAGAGGTCAGGCAGGTAAGCCGCCGCCGGTTCCATCGTCTCCTGGACCTGGCTCCCATTTTCGAGCCAAAGGCGATCGTCTTCCATGCCGGCTACGATGACCGTCGATATCACGAACACCGCAGCCGCTGGCTGGAAAACAGCATCACTACCTGGGAGCCCCTGGTGGCAAGAGCCGAAAAACTTCGAGTCCCCATTCAGCTGGAAAACACTTATGAGGAGACTCCGGAGATGATTCTGGCGGTTTTGGAAAAGATATCTTCAGACTATTTTGGTTTTTGTTTCGATATTGGACACCAGCATGTCTTTGCCAGAGCTCCCCTGGCGGAATGGTTGGATTGTCTGGGAGACTACCTCGGCCATGTTCATCTTCACGACAATGATGGCCGCTGTGATTCTCACCAGGCCATAGGAGACGGCAGTGCACCTTTCCATGAACTTTTTCAGTACCTTGGCAACAACAACAGGCGGCCGGTCATAACCCTGGAACCACACGCAGAGGAGAACCTCTGGCTCAGCCTGCAAAGTCTGAGAGAACTCTGGCCATGGGAGCTTACAGGTCCAGCATAGAGACTCTGGGACCTGAGGTTCCACAAAACAGAAGTGGGTTCAGGGCAGATCTGGACCACAGATGTCACAGCCGCTGGATCGTGATGGAGAGAGCTGCAGAAAGTGGACGGGGGGATAGGAATGAAAGCGTTGGTGGAATACATTGTCAAGGCGCTGGTGGATCATCCAGAGCAGATCCTCATAGCCGAAAGAAGCGGACGCAACACCATAATTATAGAACTGGCGGTGGCCAAAGACGATATAGGCAAGGTTATCGGCAAAGATGGCCGGACAATCAATGCCATACGCACCATAGTCAATGCCGCTGGCGCCAGCCAGAAAAAGAGGGTTGTGCTGGAAGTAATGGGTTAAAATGTAGATGACTGTGGCTGGGAGACGGATGGTACAGAAGCCTGGCGAAGCCGAAAAGAGATTATTTTGTCAGGCCCAGCCGTTTTTGCTGTCTATGGAAAAACAGTGATAATGACGCGAGCACGAGCTGCCCTGGTCTGCGGCTACGAAAAATCGTGCGGAGAAGAACCTCTGTAAAGGTGGTAAGGAGAGAGCATTATGGCGAAGAAGTACAGGGAAGTGCCAGTAGCTGAACTTGCAGCCCGCATCGACCCCAAGGAACTCGGTTTCGAAACCACAGATAGCCTCTGTCCTCCTGAAGAAGGTGTGGTGGCGCAAGACAGAGCAATTCAGGCCATCAAGTTCGGCATGGGTATGAAAGACATTGATTACAATGTTTTTGTGGCTGGCGAGCCCAAGACCGGCCTCACCTATCTGGCCCGCACCTTTCTGGAAAAGACAGCCAAAGACGAACCCACGCCTCCGGACTGGTGTTATGTGTACAACTTCAAGGAACCGGACAGTCCCAAAGCACTCAGTCTGTCTGCTGGGCGGGGCAAGGAATTGAAGAAGAGTATGGAGCAATTTGTCCATACTCTCCAGGCAAAAATTCCCGAAGTGTTCGACAGCGATGATTACCGGGCCAAAGAGGCCGAGGTGCACCAGGCATTTGAAAAGAAACGGCGGGAACTCATCGACGAACTGGCTGCCAAGGCGAAAGAAGAGGGTTTCATTCTGCAGTTTTCCCAGGTGGGAATGGTGATCGTTCCAGCCAGGGAAGACGGCCAGCCAATGTCTCAGGAAGATCTCAGCCAGCTGCCCGACGAGGAGAAAAAGAGTCTGCGGGAAAAGAGCGATCAACTACAGAAGGAGATGAGCGAGGCCATCAAGGAGATTCGCAAGGCGGAGGCTGCCTTTCGCGAGAAGCACAGCAAGCTGGATGCAGAAATCGCCATGTACGTGGTGGGCCATCTCATGGAGACTCTGGAAGAACAGTTCAAAGAAGAAAAGGATGTGCTCGAATATCTCAAGGAGGTGCAGGAAGATATTCTTGAAAATATCGACGACTTCAAGAAAAAGCCCGAGCAGCAACAGCAGCAGCCAGCTCCGTTTCCACAGCCCCCCAAGGAAGTTACCATGCGCAAGTACGATGTCAATGTATTGATCGACAACTCGGAAACCAGGGGGGCGCCGGTAATCATCGAGTCCAATCCCAGCTATCCCAATCTTTTCGGCAGCATTGAGCGGCAGGCCTATTTTGGGGCTCTGTTCACCGATTTTACCATGATAAAGCCCGGGGCGCTGCACAAGGCCAACGGCGGCTACCTGGTGATGAAAGCCCTGGACCTGCTCAAGTACTGGATTTCCTGGGAAGCTCTCAAGAGAGCCGTAAAAGACGGTGAAATAAAGATTGAAGACCTCGGTGAACTGTATGGCATATTCAGCACCCGCACCTTGAAGCCGACGCCAATCCCGCTCAAAGTAAAGCTGGTGCTGACCGGCGACGCCTATCTATACCAGCTGCTTTACACCTATGACGATCGTTTTCCGAAGATGTTCAAGGTGAAGGCCCACCTGGACACTGAAGTTGATCACACCGCTGATATGTTGAAGCAGTGTGCCTGCGTCATGTCCAAGTTCTGCGGTGAGCAGAAGCTCCGCCATGTCACCAGCGATGGAGTGGCCAGAGTGCTCGAGCACAGCATGGAACTCACCGGTGACAGGGAGAAGCTCACTCTGAAACTGGGCGATGTCAGCGACCTGCTCAAAGAGGCCAATTATTATGCTGGACTCGATGGCGCCGAGTTCATAAACCGCAGCCACGTGCAGACAGCCATCGACAACAAGATATACCGGGCCAATCTGTATGAAGAGAAGGTGCAGGAGCTGGTCAAGAAAGATATTTTCTGGGTGGAGACTGACGGCTACAAGGTAGGCCAGGTAAATGGCCTGTCCATTCTGCAAACAGGCGACCACGTGTTCGGCAAACCGAGCCGCATTACGGCCACGATCGCCCTGGGCAAGGAAGGGATAGTGGATATCGACCGGGAGGCGAAACTGAGCGGCAATATTCACACCAAAGGCGTCATGATCCTCACCTCTTTCCTTCGGGAGAAGTTTGCCCAGGACAAGCCGCTGAGCCTGTCGGCGAGTCTCTGTTTCGAGCAGAGCTACGGCATGATTGATGGCGACAGTGCTTCCAGCACTGAACTCTACGTGCTGCTCTCTGCCATATCTGGAGTGCCCATTTTTCAGGGGATTGCCGTTACCGGCTCGGTGAGCCAGAAGGGTGAGATCCAGCCCATCGGTGGAGTTACCAGGAAGATTGAAGGGTTTTTCGAAATCTGCAAGCACAAAGGACTCACCGGTGCCCAGGGGGTGCTGATCCCTGAAAAGAACGTCAAGAATCTTATGCTCAAGCAAGAAGTTGTGGAGGCGGTGGAGAAGGGTCAGTTCCATATTTACCCGATCTCAACCATTGAGGAAGGCATCGAGATTCTCACCGGTGTGGAGGCAGGAGTCCGCCAGGAAGACGGCACCTATCCTGAAGGTACGGTCTTTCGCAAAGTCGACGACAAGCTGCGAGAGATGGCCGAGATGGCAAAAGAATTCGGCAAGGGCAGGGAAGAGGAAGAAAAGAAGAAAAACGAAGAGAACTGAAGGCGCCAGCTGGGACTGCTTGCCTGGAAAGCACGAGGGCGAAAACCTTATGGCTCGAATTATCTATAATTTAGAGTCATATAGCAAGGGCTTCTACCACATCTACACTGACCTTGATTTCTGGGACGCCCGCAAGATTCTCAAAGGCCTTGCCAATGTGAAGCGTAATTTCGGTCAGTCTCCCTCGGGGGACGAGTATCCCACACAGGTGATCGTTGAAGACCTGAGTCCGGCGCGGAAGAAGGAAATTGAAAGAAGACTCAAGCGGGCCATTGCTTCGCCGCCGCGGCACCTTATTGTGCAGGAGATAATTTTTTCAGGCAAATTCGAATTCGACTGGACCAGATACTACCCGAGCCGCTGGTCGCCAGCCAGGGCTCTGTTCTTCACCCGCAAGCGGCTGCCAATGAATCAGCCGGTTATAAGCAGCCGCTACAAGTGGGTCGAACTCTCCATCCAGGGCAGCACCATCACTATTGTGCAGCACAGAGGCGTGCCGCCCAAGGACACGGATGAGCGGCAGAGCCGGAAAGATGCCTCCACCATGGGACCGTCCTGTTTCTAACCAGCGAGGGCGGTGAATCACCGGGCAACAGGGAGTAGGCGTGACAGGGGATTGGCCAGGGCCAGGGATACGAGGCCCGTTTCGGCTCTCGGCCACGGCTTTCGGCTTTTCCTTCGTTGCTGTGCCCCGTTCAGTTTCGCGGCAACATGCCGCTGCTACGATTATCGGCCAGGGCCAGAGTTAGGAGACACGGTAAATTACTGGGCACCAGGCAGTAAGCAGTGGGACTCATTTTTTGGACACGTAGCCTAGAACCGTAGCGGAAACGGGCTTCGTAGCCGTAGCCCCTCTGACGTGTAGGGTTACGAGGCCCGTTGAACTACTAGGCACCAGGCAGTGAGCAGTAAGCACTGGGACACATCAGCGTGAACCGGTGCCTGATGGGCAAAATATAGATGTGCAAGGAGAAACGGAGATGACCGATGCGGATGTGGTCAGCCGCCTGCGGCAGCTGTACCACCTGTACAAAGAACACGCTGACAATCAGAACCTGGACACCCTCAAGGAGAGGAACAAACTCCACCTGGAACTGAGCGACAAATTCACAGCCCTGAAGCCGTATATAAAGAAGCACTCCAGGCTTCAGTGGTACGAGCCGGTGTACACCTATGCCATCTCAGGCAACCTGGAGTATATCGAAGAGGTGAGAAAAGATCTGAGCCACATCGTGCAACAGATCAATGACCAGCTGACGAAAAAGACATAGAGAATTGACGGGCGCAGGCGCACAGGTTTCGGCCACGGCTT
>JAFDGZ010000043.1 GCA_019309045.1 Deltaproteobacteria bacterium
TTTCAAGCGGGACAACACCGGTAACAAGGCGATGTTTGGAGGAAAGAGGCAGGCCCAGAGAGTTTACTAACGTAAAAGCAAGTGTCCCCATCGTCTAGCCCGGTCCAGGACACCGGCCTTTCACGCCGGCAACACCGGTTCAAATCCGGTTGGGGACGCCAGCAAATATAGGGGGTCGTCATGAGGCAATGGCGGCCCTTCTTTTTTGCGGCTGGCAAAAGGAGGTGTTGTTGGGGAGGCAGTGGGGCCTCCAGCACCACAGCCTCAGTCAACTAATTGGGACACCCAGGCATTTGCCGGATGAACCTTATTTAATAGCTACCAAAAAAAGAAACCTCCAGTTAGGAATAAGCTGGGAAAGCAGAGAAAAATCTTAACGACGGAGGTCCCCACTACCTACGATTCTCCCGGTGTTGCAGTACCAGCAAGGTCTGAAACATACGAGCTAGAAGCGCTCGATGAGTCTATCGATAAGATATGAGCTTTCCCGCAGGGCCTGATCACTGAAAGGGCCGAACCACTCGGCGATTCTTGTGAACTCCTCTATGAAGGCCTTTTTGTCTCCGGCCGCCAGCATGGCGAGGTTTTCCTGGATGGAGGCCAGGTAGTCTTTCAGAAGCTGTTGTCTTTCGGGCGAGGCGAAAATTATTTCAGCATACAAGCCGGGGTTCTGGGCAAAAAGCCGGCCCACCATACCCAGCTCCAGCCTGTAAATAGGGCTGGAAAACTCGAGGGTGCGGGCCAGATCGATCTGCTTTTTTCTGAGAAACTGGCCAAAGGCAAAAGTGGCAAAATGCCGCACCGATTGGACGATGCTCATGATGGCATCGTGTTCGCGGGCCTCACACTGGACGACAATCGCTCCCCAGGCAGCGAACTGATCCTTGAGCCACTGACATGCCTGTTCATCTCTACCTGGTGTCGCAACCACAAGCTGCTTGTCCAGGGTAGAGGTGGTGGGTCCAAACAAGGGATGCAGGCCCAGCACAGGTCCCCCATGGTGCTGCAGCATGGCCTCCAGGGGAGCTTGCTTGATGCTGGTGATGTCGGCGAGGACGCAACGCTGTGGAAGATGAGGACCAAGCCTGGCGATCACCTGCAAGGTGATCTCGATGGGTACGCAGATCAGGGCGAGGGCAATGTCCTCACACAGCTCTGTCACGGAAGCCCAATCATCCCTGTCAAGAATGCGCACAGAGTAGCCAGAATCGGCGAACCAGTGGTGAAAATAGTTTCCCATCTCCCCGAGGCCGCCAACAAGAAGTACGGTTTCGCCCTGACGGATGCCCTTTTTTTGCAGTCGAGCCGTCTGTTCAACCCGCGAATGGCGCAGAATGCAGCGGAAAAGTTCCTCAACAAACTCGGGGTCGAGGGCTTTCCCTTTTGCTTGGGCCCGGCGTTGACTTAGCAGGTCTTCTTCACGGGCTGGATGATAAACGGGTAGATTGTGGGTCTTTTTCAAGGCAACAATTTTTTCCACCTCGCTTTTCCGTTTGACCAAAAGGTCCACAATCTGCTGGTCTATCTCGTCTATATTGTGCCGCAGCTCTTCAAGTAGCTTTTCCACGTTTCCTCTTTTCAGCGAGCAAGCATTCTATGTCTTACCAGTTCCAGCGGCAGCAGTTTGCTGGCTGCCGCCCTGTTTGCCCCAGGAGCCCTATCCAAACAAAAAAACACGAGTCTAGTCAAATACCACGTTTGACCGCCGATTGACAAGGTAGAGTACGCTGTCAGGGGAGATCTACTTCGAAAAGGTGGAAAGGGCTCAGGGAAGATTATCTGCCATTTACTTACAAAGGTTGAAGTTTTTTTAGAAAGTTATGAAATGCCCTTGGTGAAAAATAGATCAGTCTGGTTTCCGGGCCAAAAGATATCTCATCACCATCTGAAAGTAGATGCTTCTCATGGGGAGGAATCTTCTTGTTGTTGATAAAAGTGCCATTGGTTGACTTGGTGTCGACAATATATGTCTTTTCACCCTTGGATAAAGGATATATGTAGGCGTGTGCTTTAGAGACCATCTTATTGTAGAGAACAATATCGTTGTGAGGAGAGCGTCCAATAGTAATTGTATCGGGATCTGTATGAGATTTTCTTTTTGATATCTCAATAACCCGAGCTTTTAAAATATCTAGATTTTTCACTCCTCTTTTTATCTGTTCTAAGACATATTTATCTTCAGCTAGTTCTGTACCAAACTGTACAATAACATTCTTGTCAAAGAATTTTTTCGACTTTTCAACCAGAAAACCATTAGAATACTTAGCGATGAAATCATTGGGGGGAGTGTTGCCATATATCGACAAATAGTGGGCTACAGGTTTATATTTTATCTCTCCTGCAACTTCTGGCACTGTAATCTGTTCAAATTGTTTAAATCCTTTTACAAATTTTATTCCTACCCCCTGGTTGTCTTCATCGACTCTAGTAATTATACCTTCACCTTGCAGACCAATAGTCTTGTCATGTCCAGTAAAGTCTGGGGGCAGGAAAAAAGTAACGACCGCCTTGTCATTCACCCGTACGCCATGCCATGCTTTGGTTCTGACAAAAGCGCCTCCCTGGCTCAAATTCATACTCTGCCCTTCGATAGACAAACAAGAGCCAGTCCGACAGTGAATCATCGTGGGAAACTGGTGGTCCAATCTTCTGAATTTTCGACGCTCCTGGGCTTTCATGGCATGCTGACTCCTCGCATTGCAGAGAAGACGCAATGGTCTTCCAAACGCTTGAGTGTACCTCCCGCATTAGCTTCTCACCATGGAGTCCACGCGAACGGCTTGCTTCGCAATCACTCCTCGACTTCTGCAAGAATTGTGCTCTCTCTGATATTGATGAGAATAATACTATAACTTCAAGGAGTTATAAAGAAAAAAGAATACCGATCAACAGCCAATTTTGCCTTGGGATTGTGAAAAAAATGCTACAATATAGTACCCGTTTTGCCAAAAGGTAGTAGTTTGTGAGCCTCTAGTGATACACGTCTATCCTGTATTCTTTAATCTTGTATAGGAGGGCCTTGTAGCTGATACAGAGAATATCGGCTGCTTTTTTCCGATTCCAACCTGTCTCAGCCAGGACCGCCTTGATCAACTTCATCTCCGCTTCCTGGGTGGCCTTTTTCTTGACTTCTTTTAAAGAAGGAAAACGTTTCTCAGGTGATGCTGCCTGCCGCACCTCAGAGCCGGCCGGAGGTGTTGCCGCAGAGATCTTCTGTTCACCAGCAGCATCTCGTGAATCTCTGGTCAAAAGCTCACTCTTGACCGTTTCCCAGTCTCCCAGAATCATTAATCTCTTGACCACATGTTGAAGCTCTCTCACATTTCCGGGCCAGGAATAGCGGCAGAAAAAATCCTCTATCTCTCCCTGTTGAAAGTCGAACTTCTTGAATTCGACCTCTCTGGCAAACCGTTTTTCGAAATAACGGACCAGAGGCATAATGTCCTCGACCCTTTCCCGCAGGGGAGGGATATATATTTTGATTAGATTGAGTCGATAATAGAGGTCCTCCCTGAAGGAGCCGTTGCGAATATGTTGTTCCAGATCCTGATTTGTGGCGGCAAGGACCCAGCAATCAACTTTGATGTCCTTCTTGCCGCCCAAGCGGGAGAACTGAAAGTCTTGGAGCACTTGCAGCATTTTGGCTTGCAGGGACAGAGGCATATCTCCGATCTCGTCCAGGAGAATAGTCCCTTCGTGGGCCAGTTCGAATTTTCCCATCTTGGTGGAGTCGGCGCCTGTGAAGGCTCCCTTTTCGTAGCCGAAAAGTTCGCTTTCCAGAAGTTCGTTGGGAATAGCCGCACAGTTAACTTTGACCAGGGGTTTGTTGCGCCGATCCGAGGTGAGATGGAGTGCCCGGGCAACAAGCTCTTTGCCAACTCCTGTTTCACCAGAAATAATAACATTCAAGTCGCTGTTGGCTACCTGACGAATGATTCCGATTATTTTTTTCATTGGTTGGCTTTCACCAACCAGCATTTCTTCGCCTACATGCATGATGATCTTGTATTTCTGGCAGCTTCAGACTTCGCCTTGGCTTTCTACATACGGCACCTGATGTCCACCTCATGTATTTACTCGAAAATGTGCACGCTAACTTCTCATGATTTTCACCATTTCGTCAAGTGCCAACTGCTAGAGAGCTTTGATGTCTTATAATTTCAATCGTTGTTCTCTCACTCCTCCACTTCATCTTCTTCACCCAGACCATACTTGGCAAGTCGGTAACGGAAAGAGCGAAAGCTTATGCCCAGCAGGTCGGCAGCCTTTTGCTTGGCTCCATGAGTACGCGCCAAGGCCTGCTGCAAAAGATCTCTTTCAAGTTGGCCCAGCACCTCATCCAAGTCGATACCGTCAGGCGGCAAACCCATGGTCACAGCAGCTGGGTGCGTCTGCGCCTGGGTTTGCTTGAAACTTGACAGGGTGAGGCTGTCTGGCAGGACTATATTTGAAGTTTCCAGGGCAACGCTGCGTTCAATTATGTTTTCCAGTTCGCGTATGTTCCCCGGGAAATTGTAGCTCTTGAGTATGTCCAGGGCAAAGGCAGAAATTTTCCTGATGTCCTTGCCCATCTGCCGGCTGTACTTTTCCAGGAAATGTTGTGCCAGTAAAGGAATGTCTTCAGGCCGTTCTCGGAGCGGAGGCATACGGATATGAATCACATTGAGTCTATAGTAAAGATCTTCGCGGAAACGACCTGCCATTACTTCCTGTTCGAGGTCTCTGTTGGTGGCGCTGATTATGCGAACATCAACACTGATTTCCTCGGTTCCCCCCACCATCTTGAATTTTTTTTCCTGAACAGCTCGCAGGAGTTTTACCTGCACAGGAGGAGTGAGTTCAGCTATTTCATCGAGGAAGATGGTGCCCTGATGTGCTGCCTCGAACAGACCGCTCCGTGTAGCTGAAGCTCCTGTAAAAGAGCCCTTCTTGTGGCCGAACAGCTCGCTTTCCATGAGAGTTTCAGGCATACTTCCACAGTTGACCGTGACAAAAGGTTCATTACTGCGAGGACTCTGCGTGTGGATCGCCTTGGCAATCAGTTCTTTGCCGGTACCCGATTCTCCTGTGATCAGGACATTGCTGGTTGCTGCTGCTATTCGAGGGATGAGGTCAAAGATCTTCTTCATCTCGGAACTGGTGCCAATGATGCCGTATTGATCCGAAACAGCAGCGTCGGTGGGCACTCTTTTGTGCAGCACCTCTTGTGTCTGGGCTGTTGCAAGGGCATCACGTATTACTGACTTCATCTCCTGCACTTTGAACGGCTTTGGCAGGTAGTCGTAGGCGCCCCACTTCATTGCTTCCACGGCTGTAGAAGTAGTGGCGTAGGCAGATATCAGGATCACTACAGCCTGTGGATGCAGTTCCTTGCATCTTTTCAAGACTTCGAGGCCGTCCACCTTTTTCATCTTGATGTCGGTTATGACGAGATCGAAAGGTGTTTTTTCCAAGAGGTTTATGGCCTGCGTGCCACCCGCAGCAGTGGTTACCTGATAGCCTTCTTTGGTGAGCATGATTTGCAACAATTCTCTCATGCTCTGTTCATCGTCAACCACGAGGATGTGGGCCATTGCCTCCGCCTCCATGTATATATTTAAATAGATTTGCTTGCTTCCAGGTTCTGTGGGCTGGTACTGTGCTGCCCGAATTAAGAGCACGATGCAAAGGAAGTGCCACTATTTCAGTAAGGATAGTCACGCCAAGAAAATCAATGATAAGGCGGTGACTCATCCTCCCTTTTTCAGTGGTCTATCTAGCCAGTGATCAGAGTGGCAAGTTGTGCCTGCCCACCAATATGCAGATTTCACTAGCATGCAGCCGCCAGTCTTGTAAGGCCTCCGCAGAAAAACTGTCGTAGATTAACCTACTGTATTTCTGATGGCCTGACAAGGTCCACAAATAACAGCTTGCTCGTTGTGCCAGTCCCTTCCCCGGTGGAGCCAGGGGCACGGCCAATCGACTTCTAGGTGTAGGTGCAGCAGCAGGCGCGATCTGTGGGGAAATTCCCCAGCTATCATATTGCTTGGATAGAATTTTAAGCTGTAAAAGCAGCTAGTTATGATTAATTTGTAGTTGAGGTATTTTTTTCTCGGCAAATGGGTTTGACTTCAGGAATGCCCTTTTTTATGATGGTCAAACCCTCGGGTGAATCTTGCCGTGAAAAGAAAAAAATGATTGTTGCCAGCTGCCTGAATACAAGGGTAGAATCTTATTAAGGTTGGTGAAGCGCAAGGAGCAAAAATGGGTTCTTATCAACACCTTGAGTCCCCAGTATTGAGTGAAAACGCCCTGGTCGTACTCAAGAAGAGGTACCTCAGGAAAAACGAGTACGGTGAGGTGGCAGAGACTCCGGAGGAGATGTTCAGAAGAGTTGCCCAGGCGGTTGCCGAGGCTGATCTGAACTATGACCCGGAGGCGGATATCAACCAGGTGATGGCCGATTTCTATCGGCTCATGGTCAAACTGGAGTTCATCCCGAACTCTCCCACCTTGATGAACGCCGGTAGAGAGCTCGGTCAGCTTTCCGCCTGTTTTGTTCTTCCCGTTGAAGACTCCATTGAGAGTATTTTTGAAGCGATCAAACACACTGCCATGATTCACAAGAGTGGCGGCGGTACAGGGTTCTCCTTTTCCAGGGTAAGGCCGGAAAACGACAAGGTCCTCTCCACCCAGGGGGTCTCCAGTGGTCCTATCAGCTTCATGACGGTGTTCGATGTGGCCACCGAGACCATAAAGCAGGGTGGAACCAGGCGGGGCGCCAATATGGGTATTTTGCGAGTCGATCACCCTGACATCGAGCAGTTCATCACCTGCAAGACTGATAACGACAAGCTGAACAATTTCAATATCTCTGTTGCCGTGACCGATAAATTCATGCAGGCGGTGGAGAGTGACAGCGAATATGATCTGGTAAATCCACGCACGGGAGAAACCACCAAGAGGCTTGCCGCCAGGGAGGTATTCGAGCTCATCGTCGACTCTGCCTGGAGGAATGGAGAACCTGGAATAATCTTTATCGACACCATCAACCGTGACAACCCCACACCTCACGTGGGCAGCATCGAGTCCACCAACCCCTGTGGGGAGCAACCTCTGCTGCCTTATGAGTCCTGCAATCTGGGTTCGATCAACCTGGGTAAGGTGGTGCGACAAGGAAAGATAGATTTCTCGAAGCTGCAACAGATAGTTCACACCAGCGTGCATTTTCTGGACAATGTCATAGACGTGAATCGCTACCCCCTGCCAGAGATCGAAGAGATGACAAGGGCGAACCGCAAGATTGGCCTGGGTGTAATGGGTTTTGCGGACATGCTAATTGCTCTGGGCATTCCCTACAATTCTGAGGAGGCTATTGAAACGGCGCGAGAGGTCATGTCGTTCATTCAGCGTGAGTCCAAGACGGCGTCTGCAGAGCTTGGCAAGCAGCGGGGAAATTTTCCAAACTATCCAGGTTCTATTTATGACAGGCCTGAGACGCCTTACATGAGAAATGCTACAACTACCACCATTGCACCCACCGGCACCATAAGCATCATTGCGGGCGCTTCCAGTGGCATTGAACCGATTTTTGCTGTTACCTTCCTGAGAAAAGTACTAGACGGACAGGAGCTCCTGGAAGTTCATCCTCTATTTCGCCAGATAGCCGAGGAGCGGGGCTTCTATAGTGATTCGTTGATGAAGGAGATTGCCGAAAAGGGCTCACTCCAGGATATTGCGAACATCCCCGAGGATGTGAAGCGGCTGTTTGTGACTGCTCACGATATCAATCCAGAATGGCACATCCGCATCCAGGCAGCATTTCAAGAATACACGGACAATGCCGTGAGCAAGACCATCAACTTCCCGCATTCCGCCACCCGGGAGGACGTCCGCTCTGCCTACCTGCTGGCCTACCACTCTGGCTGCAAGGGGTTGACAATATATAGGGACGGCAGCAGAGAGACACAGGTCCTCAATATTCAGCGCAAAGCTGAAGCTCCTCAGGTAGTTCCTCGTCCCCGCCCAGAGCGCACCTACGGCGTCACTCAAAGAATGAGCACTGGCTGCGGCAAGCTATATGTGACCATCAATAACGATGAGCTGGGCATCTGTGAGGTGTTTGCTCAGATGGGCAAAGCAGGCGGATGCGCCAATTCACAGATTGAAGCTACGGGCAGATTGATTTCGCTGGCCCTTCGCTCCGGGGTCAAGATAGAATCGATTCTCAAACAGCTCATGGGCATTCGCTGCCCCTCTCCAGTGTGGCAAAACGGTGAGATGGTGCTCAGCTGTTCAGATGCCATTGCCAAGGTGCTCAATGAATATACTGACAGCGGTTTCAATAACATGATTGCTGAGATGGGCGCCTGCCCAGATTGTGGTGCGGCAGTGGAACATGAAGGCGGCTGCATTGTCTGCCGCTCATGCGGATTTTCCCGCTGCGGCTGAGCAGGTAATGGTTATTGAGCGGGTAGTCACAGCGGCTGCTCCAGATCTTGATTGCAAGGCTGGCTGAGGAACAGGTTTACTTGGCGAACTGACGTGCACATCCTGTCTGCGCTCCACTCGTGGCCTGCATCAGCGAAAAAGGCCGTAGCTCTGCAGCGGCAACTGGCGCGGCAAGTGGTACTCCAGCCATTGCCTAGGAGACCGCAGCTCATAGCCGGCGCTGATGTGGGTTACCGACCTGACGACAGCAAAGTCGTAGCGGCTGTGGCTGTCTACAGGCTGCCGCAACTCGAGCTTCAGGAGCTGCTGACAGTAGAAGATCACGTTTCATTTCCCTACGTTCCTGGACTTCTTTCTTTTCGAGAAATTCCTTCTCTGCTCAAGGCATTTGAGCACCTGCAGCTGCAGCCCGACATAGTACTCTGCGACGGCCAGGGCGTGGCCCATCCACGAAGGTTAGGACTTGCCAGTCATCTGGGATTGTGGCTTCAGGTTCCCACTGTGGGTTGTGCCAAGAGCAGACTTGTGGGTGAACATGGCAGGGTAGGGGAGAACCGCGGCCAGTACCGCTCCCTTATGCATGCAGGTGAGCGCCTGGGAGTGGTGCTGCGAACCAGGCGCAGGGTAAAGCCTCTTTACATCTCTCCCGGGCACCTCGCTGATGTGGACTCCAGCATGAGGTTAGTACTGCGCTGCTGTCGCAGATTTCGTCTGCCCGAGCCTATTCGCCGGGCTCACCTCACAGTACAAAGAGAAGTGCATTCTCGAGCCGCAACATAACATGGATGGATGCTCTACAAGCGGCAGCTGAGGCGGGGATGTCTCTGCAGCCAAAAGGGCCGCAGTCTGAGGCATGGCCCTGGGAGGTCCAGCAAAGGGACGTTAATCTGTCGGCAACAGCAAATGTATCCAGGGCAGGACAGCGTCTGGATGTGAATCAGCATCATTTGGATCAGTTTTCCTGCGGTATTCGCGAACATTGGCATAGCCATCGCCATCGGCATCAGCAGCGCCATCGTCATTCAGGGGGTTGAGGCCGTATTGGACCTCCCAGCCGTCTTGCATGAAGTCACCATCTGTGTCAGGCTCATGTGGATTGGTGCCAGCGCTATACTCGGCTAGATTAGTCAGTCCATCCAAGTCTGGGTCATCAGAGGCATCGTTCAGGGAAGGGTTCAGATTGTTGGCTGCTTCCCAGCTGTCCGGCATACTGTCACCATCACTGTCCACCCCAAGCCTGGTGGAGTTGAAAATTGCCTGAATGGTATGGTTCGCGTTCACCTTGCTGAAGGTATACTCCTCCACTACACCGACTGATTTGCCGTCTACCTGGACGTCGGCGATAAGATAGCCTGGCTCGGCAGTTATTGCAAAAGACTGACTGCCGCCACTGGAGACTTCAATCGTGCCAGCGGGTGAAATGGAACCATTAGACCCGGCTGTGGCAGTAATAGTGTAAGTTTTGGCAGTCTGGCATGAGTCGACACCCTGCTGTCGGCCAAAGTCCTGGGTCCAGTAGTGTCCGTACCGACTGGAACTGTTGTAACTGTAGCCCACACCTATGTCACAGAAAGAAGAATTGAGGATGTTTGCCCGATGGCCGTCACTATTCATCCAGCCATTCATGACTGCTTCGGGCGTGGAGTAGCCGCCGGCAATATTTTCACCGCAATAGTTGTAAGAATAACCAGCGGCAACAATGCGCAGGTGAAACTCGCTGCCGTCATAGCTTTCGTGCGCAAAGTAATCCAGCTCTGCCATTTCTTGTGAATGGCCAAGAGCGGCATCATAAAGGCGGCCGTCCCAGATCAAGGGAGGAATGCCTGCTGTTTGCCTTTCCAGGTTGACCAGTTCATATACCTCCTGCTCCATGGTGGATGGTGTCCCTTGCTCGGCAGCAGGGGAGACGGCCGCAGGGGAATGAATCTCACGGATTACATGCAGACTGCCTTGCAGCGGGCGAATGAGGTAGCACATTTCGCCGAAATAGATCATTCCTGCCAACCTGTCATCCTCCACCACCAGAGTAACCAGAGCATCCTCTTGCTGCTCGGCATAGCCGATCCAGGCAAAGCCGCGGGAGCCGCTGCGTTCAACATGATGTAGAAATGCCCTTATATTGACATCCGGAAAAAGGTTCAGAGAGAGTTCTTCGGCATTGCCTCCAGCAAGCTCGGTAAAGTTAACTTCTACCGAGGCCTGACGAAGCACCACATCTTTGTTTACCGGGAAAGCATCGGCGGACAGAGGCCCGGAATAATCGGCAAACAGAGCAGCATGGGCAGCGACTGGGGCAAGGGATGCCACAGCGACGACCAGAGAGAGAAGAAAAACTGCGCCGATCTTTCGCATGAATGCTCCCCTAGGACTAGGCGCCCTGTCTTATGTGGGCCCCTGTTACTGCTGGAGTGATCTGCAGCAGCAGTCTGTTGTTCGCTCCTGTCTCAGTTTATGAAAGAAAGTTGTCACCGGGTAAAGCAAGTCGCATGCCCGAGAGAAGGCATGCATGGCAGTTTGTTGAGCAAAACCTGCTTTTTTAAATTAATCGTGTAATATCACAATGTTACATAAAGAGATTTGCGAATTTCTCCACTTGCTGAACAGCTGGAAATGTTTGCCCGAGAACATGCTCAGCTTCGAGCTGTATATGATTTTGTACTGCTGTCCAGCGAGGGTAGGCAAACGTGCATGGAGCCAGCCCAGCGGTCTCATGAAACAGGTAAAACGACCGGCCCGCTCGGTATGCTACCGGCAGCAGAAAAATGAAGCTCAGCGGCACTGCAACACTTCAATTATTCTCTGATGCAAATTGTCAAAGGAGCCGGTGGACATGAGCAGCAGCACATCCCCCGGTTCTGCCCTGCTGGAGATAAAATGCAGTATGGCGTCGGCATCGGCGAAATGATGGGCTTCCACTCCTCGCTTGCCTATGGCTGCGGCCAGTTTTTCCACAGAGAGCCTTTCTGCAGCAGGGATGCTTTCCAGGCCGGGCGGCTCTTTCAACAGCACCATATGGGCTGCATCAAAGGCCTCAGCATAGGCCTGCTGAAACACGCCTCTCCTGCTAGAGTTGGTGCGCGGCTCAAAAATAGCCCAGAGGCGGTGTCCAGGATAGTACTGCTGCAGTGCTCTGACTGTGGCATTAACAGCTGTAGGGTGGTGAGCAAAATCATCGATTATTGTAATGCCGTCAACTCGAGCGCGCACCTCCTGCCGGCGCCGGACGCCCTTGAATGTGGAGAGTGCCTCAACCATGGCGGCAGCTGCCACCTCCAGTTCGTGGGCCACAGCAATAGCGGCGAGAACATTGCTCACATTGTGCCTGCCAGGGAGGGATGAACCCAGCTGGATCTGCAAGTCTGAGGGGCCGCTGACTAGAAAATTGGTGCGCCCCTGGGTGCAAAGAATTTTGCTGGCCATATAGTCGGCCTGCTCGCGAATGCCATAGGTTACTACTTTACAGACAGCCTCTTTTTGCAACTCTCGGACATTCGGGTCGTCAGCATTGGCAACCAGGATGCCCTGGGGCGGAATGAGGGAAACGAGCTGCGAGAACGCTTGTTTTACAGCCTGCAAGTCAGCGAAGATGTCAGCATGATCAAACTCCACACTGGTGAGGATGCAGACGTGTGGGCGGTAATGGAGAAATTTTGGACCCTTGTCGAAGAAGGCAGTGTCGTATTCGTCACCCTCCACCACAAAATAAGGACCGTTGCCGAGGCGGTAGCTCTGCTGCCAGTTGGACATAATGCCGCCCACCAGGCAACCCGGATCCATGCCGGCAGTAGTGAGGAGCCAGGCCAGAAAAGTGGTGGTCGTTGTCTTGCCATGGGTGCCAGCCACCACAACCGGCAAGCGACCTTCCAGAAAGAAGCGGCTGACGGCTTGTGGCATTGAGCAGTAAGGTAAACCCTGCTCGAGAACGGCCTGGGCTTCAGGATTATCACGGCGGATTACATTGCCGATAATCACCAGATCGGGAAGAGGTTGGAGATTTTCCAGTGCATATCCCTGGTTAATGGCAATTCCTCTGGCCCTCAGAAAAGTGCTCATGGGAGGATAAATATCCTGATCCGAGCCTTGCACCTGGCAGCCGGCCTCCTGGAGCATAGCTGCCAGGGTGCCCATGCCAGTGCCGCAGATGCCCAGCATGTGGATCCGTTTGCAGAATTTTGACGTCGGTACACTGTCTTTCATGGCGGCTTCCTCGGAGGAGATCTCGACTGCCACTTGGCTATTGTCTCCACAACTGTTCAGGGGAGATTCATGGGCATGCTGCCCGCTGCTGTTGAAAAAGATTGCATTATTCGGGCCAGGAAATACACCTCTAAACATGCCTGTAGCATCTGCACCGCACTCCACATTTCAACCATACTGCTCCATCACCATATCGTGGAGCAGCGGTCTGAACTCCCTTATCCTGTCATTTTTTCTGGTGGGATGGACCCGGTTGCTCAGCAGGATCACCGCCACTTCTCTGTCCATGTCCAGCCACATGGATGTGCCGGTGAAGCCAAGATGTCCTATGCTGCGGCGAGAAAAATAACGCCCAGCACTCGAACCCGAAGATGAAGGAGTGTCGAAGCCCAGAGCCCAACTGCTGTGTGGATCCAGGTCAGCAGGCCGCAGGAAGGTGGCCAACAGCTCTGCCGACCACAAAGGAAAGGGCCCTCTCGACTTGATGGTGTCCACAAGGGCCTGGAGCAGCCATTTGATATCCTGAGCCGTGCCAAAAAGTCCGGAGTGGCCGCACACCCCGCCAACCACGTAGGCATTCTCGTCATGCACTTCCCCAACAAGCACTCGACCCCGCCAGGGGCACTGTTCAGTGGCTGCATAATCCTGGCCACTATGGGCGGCAGCTGAACCGACTGGCAGAAATGCCAGAGTCGAACAGCCGAGCAGGCTATAGAGCTTCTGCTGGGTGAATCTGTGCAAGTCCAGGCCAGTCTTGAGCTCAATGAGCCAATCGAGGAGCATGTATCCCAGGTCGCTGTACACCGTTGCACTTCCAGGTGAGTGTGCCAGCGGTTCCTGCAGGAGGAGTTCCCGCAGGCGAGTCTTGCGGGCGGACATGGGCAGGTCCTGCAGGGTCAGATAGTAAGGCTGCCAACTGGGCAAGCCAGAGCAGTGACAGAGGAGTTGCCTGACAGTAATGTCGCTTTTGTCTGCTGGCACCAGATGGCGAGGCAACAGCTCAGACAAACGGCTGTCAAGATGCAGAACCTCAGCCGTTGCCAGGGTGAGAATGGCAAGAGCCGTGGCAAGAGGCTTGGTTAGTGAGGCCAGATCAAAAAGGGTATGCCTGCTCATGGGCCGCTGCACAGGCAGTACACAGGCGCTGCCCACAGCATGGCACAGCATTGTTTTGCCCCTGCGGCTTACCAGCAGCACAGCACCGGGAAATACTCCCTCGGCAACGGCTTCCTCTAGGAGCTGGCGAATGCTTGATGCAGCAGTCATGGTTCGGTAGCTGTATGGAGATAGCTGAGCGTGGCCTTGGCAGCATCCAGGGTGGCTGGGATGCCCAGGGGCAAAGTGAAGTTCCTGGAGCCGTGCCCCACGGGAGCTCCCGCAAGCACAGGAAAGGAACAGCCCGCCAACCGTTCGTCGAAAAGCTCTAGAATCTGAGCTGGCGGGGCACAGTCTGTAAAGTCTCCCAGTAAGAGTCCCTTGATGCCAGCCAGTAGACCACAATGCACAAGCTGGGTGAGCATCCTGTCAACGCGGTACAGTGATTCGCCTCTGTCCTCGAGCAAGAGAATTGCGCCGTTGAAAGAAGGCAGGAATCTACTGCCCACAAGATGGCTGATGGTGGTGAGGTTCCCTCCCAGGACAGGGCCGGTTGCTCTGCCAGGAAGAAGACATTCACAATTTTCAAAGTGAAGTGTCAGGGGCTCTTCACTGCTGAGCACCTTCCACAGGCATTGAAGGCTCTGACCGTCAATGGTTGCCAGATTCGCAACCGTAGGTCCATGAAAGCAAATTATCCCTGCATGTCTGTAACAGGCGAGAAGCAATGAGGTGAGATCGCTAAACCCCACGAGAATCTTGGGTGTCTGTCGCAGCATCTCATAGCTCAGCCTCGGCAGGATCCGCAAAGAGCCGTAGCCACCTCTGGCAGAGAATATTGCCTTGAGGTCTGAGTCTCGGAAAGCTTCATTCAGTTGACTGCTGCGATAGTCGTCGCTGCCCGCCAGATAGGCAAAGCGGGGGTCAACCTCGAGGGGGGCAACGTTAACCTGTAAAGCAAACTCGTCCAGCCGTTCGAGGCCGGCCTCCAGTTCGTCTGCAGGGCTGGGGCTCGCCGGCGTCAATACCGCAACGCGATCTCCGGGGTGCAAGCGGCGAGGTCTCAAAGGTGGCAGCATGGGCTTGCAGCTATTCCTTTTCACAGATGGCTGCCGGGTTTTGCCTGAAGGGCGAGGCGGGAAGGTGCCTGCTCCACAAGGGAGCAAGCTGCAGCCGCACCCAGCAGTTCATCGTTTACTCGACTTTGCCTCTGGGCGGTTTCTTTCAAATATGATCCTGAGACCCTCGAGAGTGAGGTCGTCATCCACCACCTGGATCTCTTCTGATTCGTTGGCGATCAGAGCCGCCAGGCCGCCAGTGGCCACAACCATTGGTTCTGTGCCCATTTCTCTCTTGATGCGTCTGACAATGCCGTCCACCAGACCGGCGTAGCCATAAATGATGCCCACATTCATAGCACTGATAGTATCCTTGGCAATAATGTTTTTTGGTTTGGCAAAGATTTCTACCCGCGGCAGTTTGGATGCCTTCTGGAAAAGAGCTTCACAGGATATGAGCACCCCGGGGCTGATCACCCCCCCCAGGTATTCCCCTTTGGGTGAAACATAATCGAAGGTAGTGGCAGTACCAAAATCAACGATGATAAGAGCGCTCTTGTACTTGTGATAAGCTGCCACTGCGTTTACAATACGGTCCGCCCCCACTTCTTTGGGATTGTCATAAAATATGGGCATTCCCGTACGAATTCCAGGTTCGATGATGAGCGGCACCAGATGGAAATACTTGCCGGCAAATTCGACAATAGTGTTGAGCATGGGCGGCACTACGCAGGAGACTACCATGTGCGTTACATCTTCAAAGCGAACATCTCTGGCAGCAAAGAGATTTCTCATGAGAATACCGTACTCGTCGGCAGTAATGTCCTGTTCGGTGCGAATGCGCCAGTGAGTGACCAGGATGTTCTCCCGGTAGAGGCCGAGAACGGAATTGGTATTCCCTATATCCAGGGCGAGAAGCATGGCAGTTAGTCTCCTGGCAACGACCGGTCGAGCGGCTCATATTGTGCGGATGTCAGCCAGCGGTCAGAAACAGTGTTGGGCGGGCGACAGAAGTGAGCTTCTTCCTGCTAGGCCATTGCTTTTTCTATGACTGCAGCAGTTTCTTCAGCCAGTGTTGCCACCAGTTCTTGATCCTTGCCCTCCACCATTACCCTGATCACTGGTTCGGTGCCTGAAGCACGAATAAGCAGCCGCCCGGTTTCTCCCAGCTTTTCCTGCACCATCTTTACAGTGCGGGTTACCTCTGGCAAACTTTCCAGCGGTTTCTGCTCTTTGACTTTCACGTTGACGAGATGCTGGGGATAGCGTTCCATCACAGATGCCAGTTCCGAAAGAGGCTTCTCTTCTGTCAGCATGACCTCGAGAAGTTTGAGAGCAGACAGTATGCCGTCCCCGGTGGTGTTGTGGTCCAGGAAAATGATGTGTCCTGACTGTTCACCTCCCAGGTTGAATCCCCCCTGACGCATTCTTTCTGCCACGTAGCGATCTCCCACAGGCGTTCGCTCCACAGTGCCGCCCAGAGATCTGATGGCAACCTCCAGACCCATGTTGCTCATAACTGTGGTGACGAGGGTGTTCTGCTTCAGCTGCTGGTCTCGCAACATGCGGCCAGCGCAGATGACCATCAATTGGTCGCCATCCACCACCCGTCCTTTCTCATCCACACAGATGACTCTGTCGGCATCTCCATCGAAGGCAACGCCGAGGTTGGCCCCAGACTCCCGAACAAGTTCTGCCACCACCTGGGGATAGAGGCTGCCGCAGCCATCATTAATATTGTGGCCGTCCGGATTGACCCCTGTGAGCACAAGCTCGGCTCCCAGTTCCTCGAAAACTGCCGGGGCGACCTTGTAGGCGGCACCATTGGCACAGTCCACTGCTATCTTGATGCCATCCAGGGTCAAATCTCGAGAGAGGGCATGTTTCAAGAAGACCACGTAACGGCCAACAGCATCATCGATCCGGAAAGCCTTGCCCACTTCTTCAGCAGTGGGACGAAGATGGTCGATGCCGTTGGTGAAGATCAAATCTTCAATGCGCTGTTCGATTTCATCCGGCAATTTGAAGCCGTCTCGAGAGAAGAATTTTATGCCATTGTCCTGAAAAGGATTGTGAGAGGCAGAGATGACCACCCCGGCGTCTGCCCTCATGCTGCTGGTAATGAAGGCAATGCCGGGAGTGGGCAGGGGGCCGACCAGCAAGACATCAACGCCCATTGAACAGATGCCGGATGCAATGGCATTCTCGATCATATATCCTGACAGACGGGTATCTTTGCCGATGACGATCTTGGGTCGCCGGGTGGTGTTCTTGAACACGTAAGCGGCTCCACGCCCCAGCTGTAAGGCGATCTCGCTGGTCATAGGATATACATTGGCTACGCCTCTAACACCGTCTGTGCCAAATATTTTGCCCATGGCCCGTCCTCTCTCGAACTAGTCAGCATGCAATACAGTGTCCACCATATCTGCCAGTTGACGGCATATCTCGACCTCGTGCACCCGCAGGATATGAGCCCCGTGCAGAATGCCCACACAGGCAGTGGCCCAGGATCCTGGTTCGCGTTCAGTTACTTCCTTGTCGAGCACCGCACCAATAAAAGATTTTCTCGAAGTGCCGAGAAGAATCGGCAGCTGCAAAACAGTCAGAGCATCCAGATGCTTGAGCAGGAGCAGGTTGTGCCTCACAGTCTTGCCAAAGCCTATACCCGGATCAATGAGCAGCTGCTTTCTATCAATGCCGGCAGCACAGGCGTATTGAACTCTCTCTTGCAGAAAACTTATGATTTCAGCAAGGAGGGCATCATAGCGGGGATTCTTCTGCATGGTCCGCGGGGTTCCCTGCATGTGCATGAGGACCACCGGCACATTGGCAGCAGCCGCCACCTTGCTCATTTCTGGATCTGCCCGCAGAGCGGTGATATCGTTGATCACAGTTGCTCCCACCTCCAGAGCGGCGCGAGCCACTTCGGCCTTTGCCGTATCTACAGAGATGGGAATGGTCAGCCGCTTTGCCAGTTCAGCAATAACTGGAATGACGCGCCGCAGCTCTTCTTGCAGAGGAACAGGTTCAGAAAAAGGCCTGGTGGATTCACCGCCCACATCCAGGAGATCTGCCCCCTGCGAGGCAAGCAATTCTCCCTGGCGGATGGCCTGCTCAATCTGATAGAATTCGCCGCCGTCCGAAAATGAGTCTGGTGTTACATTGATGACCCCCATGAGCAGGGTCCGTTTGCCAAGCTCGAGGGTCTTGCTGCCGCATTTAATAGAATATAATGCCCGGTTCAAGCCTGAGTCTCTCCCACTCGTCCCTGGGAAGGATCGCTGCTGTGAGAACCCAAGGAGTCCTCCTCTTCCTCCTTGCCATCGGCAGATGACGAAGAAGGTTTGGCGGCCTCCTCCTGTCTGCGCTCTTGATCAACCATGTCTTGGGCAGTGAAGGTTCGGGTATATTTCAGATTTGGCTTGCTGGCATCGATGATGGCGTCTATGTCCTTGCCTTCAAGGGTCTCCCTTTCCATAAGAGTTTCGGAGATCTTGTGGAGCAGATCTTCGTGTTCTTGCAGGATCTTCTTGGCAGTGTGGTATGCTTCATCTATGATCCGCCGCACCTCTTCATCAATTTTGATGGCTGTTTGCTCACTGTAGTCACGATGTTGGGCGATCTCGCGCCCCAGAAAGATCTGTTCATCCTTCTGCCCAAAAGCGATGGGCCCCATGACCTCACTCATGCCGAAAACAGTCACCATTTTTCTGGCGATGTTGGTGGCCTTTTCTATGTCATCGCTGGCGCCACTGCTCTTGCGTGAGAAGACCAGCTCCTCTGCCACTCGTCCCCCCATGAGCTTTGCCAGGGTGTTTTTCATATACGTCTCATCATAAGAGAGCCGATCTTCCAGAGGCAGGGTCATGGTAACGCCCAGGGCACGTCCGCGGGGGATAATGCTCACCTTGTGCACAGGATCGGTGTTCGGCAGAAACTTTGACACCAGGGCGTGACCTACCTCATGGTAGGCGGTATTTCGCTTCTCCTCCTCGCTCATGATCATGCTCTTGCGTTCGGTTCCCATGAGGACCTTGTCTTTAGCGAGTTCGAAGTCTATCATTTCGACCCGATCTTTGTCCTTGCGAGCTGCCTGCAGAGCAGCTTCATTGACGAGGTTCTCCAGATCGGCGCCGGAGAAGCCCGGGGTGCCTCTGGCGAGAACGCTCAGATCCACATCACTTGCCAGTGGGGTCTTGCGAGAGTGCACCTGCAGTATACCCTCCCTGCCTTTGAGGTCCGGCAGCGGCACAACCACTTGACGATCGAAGCGGCCGGGCCGGAGGAGGGCAGGATCCAGCACATCAGGTCTATTGGTGGCGGAGATGAGGATTACGCCGTCATTGGATTCGAAGCCGTCCATCTCAACCAGCAGCTGGTTGAGAGTCTGTTCACGTTCGTCATGGCCGCCGCCGAGGCCGGCGCCTCTGTGGCGTCCCACGGCATCTATTTCGTCAATAAAGATTATACAGGGAGCATTCTTCTTGCCCTGGACAAACAGGTCTCTGACTCGAGAAGCGCCCACACCCACAAACATCTCGACGAAATCGGAGCCACTGATGTTGAAGAAGGGAACCCCTGCTTCCCCGGCAATTGCCCGGGCCAATAAAGTCTTGCCGGTTCCGGGAGGCCCCACCAACAGAACTCCCTTGGGAATTCTGCCGCCGAGACGGGTGAATTTCTTGGGATCACGCAGAAACTCGATGACCTCTTCAAGTTCTTCTTTAGCCTCTTCTATGCCAGCCACATCATCAAAGGTAACTTTACGAGCTGAGTCTGAAATGAGACGAGCGCGGCTCTTGCCAAATGACATGGCCTTGCCGCCGCCAGCCTGCATCTGGCGCATGAAAAAGATCCACACTGCAATGAGGAGCAGCATGGGGAACCAGCTGATGAGAATGGTCATGTACCAGGGTGAGTCTTCTTTGGGCTTGGCACTGATCTGCACTCCCTTGTCGCGGAGTTCCCGCATAAGGTCAGGATCATTGGGGGCAAAAGTGCGAAACGGGGCGCCGTCTTTGTATTTGCCGTAAATATCGTTTCCCTGGATGGTCACTTCACTGACTTCTCCCTGGGAAAGGGCGGCAATGAATTCACTGTAGCTGGTTTCCTGCCTGTTCTGGGTCGGGTGGTTGAACATGTTGAACAGCAGGATAAACATCAGGCTTATTATCAGCCAGAGGGCAAGATTCTTGTAGAAGGGACTCAAGGTTGTTCTCCTCACATAGTTTCTTTATAGAGATCTGTCAAAGACAGATACAAACCTTTTCAATTAACATACCACATTAGTCATTGCAAAGAAAATGTCAACACGATTGCTTTCCACTGTCCCTGGTGAAAAAGCTGAATTGCCGGCGGTGATTCTCCAGCAGTTCTCCAGCTGGCTGCAGAGTTGAAGCCTGTAACTTACAGTCCATGGAGATCAAGCGATGTGCAATTACCGGCAGGGATGCTGCTCTGCCTAGCCGGGGTGCGCAGGGGCATACTTTGCCAGGAGAATGCGCCTGGTGGCAGAGGTGACTTTTACCCGCTCGTCGATTCGCAGACCCACCACCCAGATTATGTGTTCCTGGCTGCAGAGCACGGGAATACGGCATCGCTGGTAGCGCGGCACCTTCAGGTCTATAAAGAGATCTTGCAATTTTTTGCTGCCTTGCATACCGAGAGGTCGAAAGCGATCGCCTGGCTGCACCGATCTGAGCAAAAGGGGGAAGGAGAGGCGGTCACGATCTAGCATTACCTCCAAGGGATCTCGGCTGATTTCAATGGATTCGCAGCGGTCGACCTGTTGAAGATGAATAGTGTGGTGCAACTGAAACACCTGGTAGGTCCCGAGAGAGGGAATTTCCAAATGCAATTCCGGCGGCGGCTCAGAAGAGCGCAGAGAAATTCTCAACCAGTTGTAGCTTCTTTCCGACATAAGTTGATTCGGCAGGTGCAGGGAGCCTCGAGATCGGCCAGCATGAATCTGCTGGCCGAGCATTTCGATATGGCGCAGGCCTATGCCTTGGAGCTTCCCTGCAACCTGTCGCAGTACCGTGCGCAGCAGGCGCCTCTGCATGGCCGGATGGCATTCAGCCAGGGCGTTGATCGGCAGCAGCACGGCGCCGTTTGCCTCTGAGACGGCATGCTGTTCGAGCCAGGAATTGAGCAAAGAATCCCAGAAGTCGTTCTCTTCCCTGGCTAAATTGGCGGTTTTTACCAGGGTGGCATTGAGGTTGGTGTTGAACTCTCGCTGTAGCCTCGGCAGCCATTTGAGGCGGAGAATATTCCTTCTGCACCACGGCTGCAAGTTGCTGGAGTCCTGGCACCATTCCTGATCCACCAGGCTCAAGTAGGCCAGGATTTCCTGGCGGTGACAATCAATCAGGGGCCTGGCAAGCCACTGGCCGCTTGTTGGCGGCATGCCGGCAAGACCTGCCGGGCCTGCGCCGCGAAACAGCCGCAGGAGCACCTCTTCTGCCTGGTCGTCGGCATGGTGGGCCACAGCGATCTTGGAAGCGCTTTCCTCCAGCATGATCTGGCGGAGACACTGGTAGCGGACAGCTCGTGCCGCCATTTCCAGGGATCCTCCATGAACGGCCTGCCAATCATTGACATTGGCTCTCTTCAGAGTGGCCGGCACCTTGAAGCGCTCAGCCAGATTCAGAACGAAGCGCGCCTCTTGCTCTGCCTCAGCACCGCGCAGGCCGTGGTGGACGTGGCCTACGACAAGATCGATTTCCAGTTGATCTCTGAGTGTATAGAGGATATGAAAGAGGGCGACCGAATCTGGGCCGCCTGAGACTGCCACCACCACCCGGTCTCCGGCATGAAACATGCGGTAGGCCGTGATCGTCTGCAATACCTTCTGCACTAACATGCTGTGGACTCCTTTGGGATATGCTGATTATATGTAAGGACAGGGAGGCTGTCCAGGGACCCTCGTTGACAAGGATTGCTGGCTGCTGCTTCACTCGCAGGGTTGCAGATTTACTGGATTCGAAAAATGGCAGGTTGCTTTTCCCCAGGCAATTTTGCGGCCGAACATAAAGTCGTCTCCTGTCATAAGGAGGCTTTCCGTGATATAAGAGACGGGCAGGTAATCCTACTGTTGTGACTGTGGGGGAGAGCTTATTTTTCCGGCTGGCTCCGGATGCGGCAATGATGGAATAGCATATGATGCAATGGCTACATGCTCTGGCTGACTGGGTGGTGCACTGGGCCCACACTCCCTATGGAGGAATAGCGCTGTTCATGCTCGCCTTCTGTGAGTCTTCTTTTTTTCCCATTCCACCGGATCTCCTCCTTATTGCTCTGTGCGCCGTGGATTCTCAGCAGAGCTTCTGGTATGCTTCCCTCTGCACTGCCGGCTCTGTTCTGGGAGGCATCTTCGGCTACGGCCTGGGCAGATTCGGCGGTCGTCCTCTACTCGAGCGCTGGGTGCGGCCAGAGAAGGTCAGACTCGTTGAACGTTACTATCGCCGCTGGGATGTCTGGGCTGTAGCGGTGGCAGGCTTCACTCCCATCCCATACAAAGTGTTTACCATCAGCGCTGGTGCTTTCCTTCTCCAATTCGGCCGTTTTGTCATTGCCTCCACAGGCAGCCGAGGGGCACGTTTCTTTCTAGTGGCGGCGCTCTTTTATTTCTTTGGGCCCGCAGTGAACAGCTTCATCTCCAAATACTTCAATGTGCTGTCAGTGCTTTTTGTAGTCCTGCTGATACTGGGCTTCTGGATCCTGCGCACTGTGTCCAGAGGCGCAGCTCAGGATTCCTAGGAGGTATTCTTGACAGTTCGGCGTGTTCTCATTGCAGTTCCCTGCTTGCTCCTGCTCTTTCTGGGGCAATCATATCTGTGGGTGCCAAACTATCAAGAGCAAACCAAGGGAAATCCCGCCCGCCTGGCAGAATACGTGACCGCCTCCATAGGCGACGCCCAGTTGCTCAATCCCATTCTCTCTTCTGACAGCGCCAGCAGTACGATTAACGGCCTGGTATTCGAGGGCCTGCTCGACTATGACGAGAATCTGAACTACCGCGGCAGATTGGCCACGACATGGAAGGTCTATGAAGAGGCCTATTTTTATCTGAACGAGCAGGCAGAGATTCCAGGCTTCGGCCGGGCGACTGCAGAGCAGGTACGGGCCATGCTCCTGAGAGCGGCCCAGAAACCTCCAGGAGGTGATGCTGCCCTGAGGCGGTCACTCGAGAATATCGAAGGGGTTGAAATCGAGCCTGCCAGGAGAGGCCGCCGTGAACTAGCTGGAGAACCCCGGGAAGGAGCGCAAGATCAGCAGGCTAGAGTCGAGATCAACTACCCCCCGAGAGTGAAGCTCACCCTGAAAGAAGTGGATCAGGAACTCTTTCCACAGCTCGAAAAACTGCTAGGGAGCAACTATTTTTCGACTTTCACTCCAGAACGCTACCTGCAGGTGCTCAGTCCACAGTTGAAGAAGAAAAAAGCAGTCTATGCCAGAAAACTCCTGCCGGCTACGGAGCAGAACCCCATAATTGTCTTCTATCTTCGGCCAGGAGTGAAGTTTCATGACGGCCATCCCTTTGGAGCCAGAGACGTAAAGTTCACCTTTGAGGCCATCATGAATCCCGCCAACCTGTCGCCGCGAGTCTCTGATTACGAACCGGTAAAATCAGTGGAGATCCTCGATCCACTGACTGTGAAAATTACCTACAAGCGGTTGTATTCCCCTGCACTCGGCACCTGGATGATAGGGATTTTGCCAGAACACCTTCTCAACCGTGCCCAACTCAGCAAAGAGGCGCGCGCTCGCGGGTTGGATCCTGCAACAATGTCAATTCGTCAAAGCGAATTCAATCGCCATCCCATAGGCTGCGGGCCGTATCAATTCAGTGAGTGGAAGTCTGACCAGTACATTCTCCTGAAGAGATTCCCGCAATACTGGGAGGGCCCGCCTCTCTATCACCGCTATGCCTACCGGATCGTGCCGGACGTTCTAACTCAGGAAATGGAGTTTTATGCTGGAACTCTGGACAGTTACAACGTGCAGCCCTATCAGGTACAGAGGCTCAAACAGGATGCCCGCTTTCAAAGCTTCTCCGGGCTCAGTTTTGGCTACACCTACATCGGCTACAATATGCAGCGGCCGCCATTCAATGACGTGCGGGTGCGCCGAGCACTGGGTATGGCCATTGATGTGGACAGCATCATCCGCTACGTTCTCTATGGCCAGGGAGAGCGCATTACCGGGCCTTTCCCCAAACAAACTGATTATTACAATAAAGCCGTCAAACCACTGCCTTATGATCCGCAGGGGGCGCTGGAACTTCTGGCTGAGGCTGGCTGGAAGCGGGGCAGGGAGGGCTGGCTGGAGAAAGATGGCAAACGGCTGCAGTTTACCCTGATCACCAATCAGGGCAACAACATCCGCAAGGCTATTCTTTCCATTGCCCAGGACTCATGGAGAAAGATTGGTGTGGATGTGCGGACTGATGTGCTGGAATGGGCAGTATTTATCCAGGAGCGGGTGGACAAACACGATTTTGATGCCCTTGTTCTCGGCTGGAGCATGGGAGTCGAGCCAGACCTCTACCAGATATGGCATTCGAGTCAGACGGGCTCTCATCAACTCAATTTCGTTGGCTTCAAAAACAAGGAGGCAGACGATCTTATCGTCAGGATCAGGCGGGAATACAATCGCCAGCGCCAGGTTGCCTACTGCCACAGGCTGCATGAAATTATTGCTGCGGAACAGCCTTACACCTTTCTCTATGTAGGGAAATGGACGGCCCTGTTAGACAAGCGCATCGTCATTGCCAGAAAGGACAGCAGCGGCAGGGTCTACTATGAAAAAATAAAGCCGACAAAGACGGGCAACTATACCTTCTTTTTCAACAGGTGGATCAAGCTGCCGGAAGTACCGAATTTTGCAGTGGAGGACTGACCCATGCTTTCTTTTCTTGGCCGCAGCCTTGTGCAGAAGACTGTAACCTTACTGTTCGTTATGGTAATTTCTTTTGCCATGGTGCACCTGGCTCCCGGGGAGCCGAGTCAGGTAGATCCCTTGAATCCCAAGTTCACCAGAGAGGTGGTGGAACGATTCCGCCAACAGTTCCATCTGGACAAGCCCCTCTCCCAGCAGTTCCTGCTTTTCTACAAAGATCTTTTCACTGGCAAGAGTGTGTCGTGGAAAGATGGTCGACCGGTACTGGGGAAGATCTATGAACGTTTTCTCAACAGCCTGCCGCTTTTTCTGGTAGGAACACTCATTACCTGGACTCTGTCCTTTCCGGTAGGCATTCAGGCTGCCATTCGCAGAGGCAGCGTTTATGATCGGGTCACCACGTTTCTTGCCTATCTGCTTATTTCCATCCCCGGCTTTTTTTTCGCCTATATACTTATCATACTGGTGGTGAATGGTCTGCATGTGCCAGTGATCGGCATGCGCACTTTCGGCCTCGGACACGCCGGCCTGCTGACCAGGTTTATGGATCGGGTGTGGCACATGGTCCTGCCCGCCATTCTGGGAGCCACTGGAGGCATTGCGGTGCTGTCGCGCTATGTGCGCAATCAGATGCTGGAGGTGGAAGGCCAGGACTATGTGCGCACTGCCAGAGCCAAAGGGCTGCCCGAGGAGCAGGTTCATTACAAGCATGCTCTGCGCAACGCCCTGCTTCCCTTTGTCACTATGTTCGGGCTGGTGCTGCCCGGACTCATTGGCGGTTCAGTGATTATAGAATCAATCTTTTCCTGGCCCGGGATAGGTCGGATGGCCTACGAGGCTATTCTGGCCAGGGACTATCCGGTGATCATTACAGTAAATTTTGTGTCGGCAATTCTGGTGCTCCTGGGCACCCTGCTTTCAGACATCCTTTATATGCTGGCTGACCCCCGGATCAAGCTGTAGCGCTCAGGGCAGGGAGAGAGGCCGGCTGCGGCAGCAAAAATTGCAGAGCAGGCAGCTCCCCTGAGACAAGAGAAGTACCGAGGAGAGTAATCCTGACTATGGACGGAAGTCATTTCAACTCCGGTGAAATGCCCCTGGAAGACATATGGACTCTGCCACCTCAGGAGAGCAGGCTGGCCCAGTTCTGGCGCGAACTGGGCAAGAACCAGCTGGCCCTGGGAGGTCTGGTGGTCCTGGTGTTTTTTTTCATTCTTGCCCTGGTGGGCGTTGTGCTGACCTCGGGCACTTCACCCACACTCGACCCTGGTCTGGTGCGGCTGCAGGAAAAACTGCGGCCACCCTTGTCGAGAGCCAAGCTTGAGGCCCTGCGGCCTGAGGAGCTCCCCTGGCTGGGCACCTACCTGCTCGGCACTGATGAACTCGGCAGAGATGTGTTCGCCCGCATGCTCCAGGGGGCCTGGGTTTCCCTGTCGGTGGGGTTTGTGGCTGTTGGCATATCCGTGTTCATCGGGATTGTCCTGGGCGGTCTGGCAGGCTACTATGGCCAGAAAACAGTCCGAGCTGGACCGGTGTTTGCTCTGTTGCTGGCGGCTGCGGCTCTTGCCGGAGGCGGCTGGCTGCCGGGATTCCTCCGTGTTGGGCTGGCTGCTGCGGCTGCTGCCGTGACCATCTTTCTGCTGCTCCGTAAGGGTCGGGTACACTCTGACAAGTTCGCCCTTCTGGACCTGGAGATTGTTAATATTGACATGCTCATCACTGGCCTGATCGACATTATGCTCTGCTTCCCGAGCTTTTTCTTGATCCTCACAGTGGTGGCGCTGCTGCCGGCCAGTATTTACAACATAATGATAGTGATCGGTCTCACCAGCTGGATGGGCGCCGCCCGCTTCGTGCGGGCCGAGTTTCTCTCTCTGCGCGAGCAGGATTTTGTCAGTGCAGCCCGCGCCCTTGGAATTTCTGACTGGCGCATAATCTTCCGCCACATGGTGCCCAACGCCATTGCGCCGGTGTTGGTGTCGGCCACTATTGGCATAGCCAGTGCCATCCTCACCGAGGCAGGTCTCAGCTTTCTTGGCTTTGGGGTGCCGCCGCCTCACGCCACCTGGGGCAATATTCTGTCGGATGGCAAGAACTACCTTTTTGACGCTCCCTGGCTGACCTTTATCCCGGGCATTGCAATCCTCATCGTGGTGCTGGCATTCAACCTCTTTGGCGAAGGTCTCAGAGACATGCTGAATCCCAAGCTGAAGGAAAGGTATTGAAATGCGGAATCCGGAATGCGGAATGGGGAGTGCGGAATGCGGAATGTCTGGCCAGGGCCGTGGATGGGGTTAGTTTCGAGGTGCGGTCGGCAGAGACAGTTTGCCTGGTGGGCGAATCTGGCTGCGGCAAGACGGTGTCGGCGCTGAGCATACTCGGGTTGCTGGCCAGGCCGCCGGCGATCATTGCTGGCGGCAGGATTCTTTTTCAGGGTGAAAACCTGCTGGAGATGACGGAAGCCGAACTCCAGAAAATTCGCGGCAAGAAGATCTCCATGGTATTCCAGGAGCCCATGACTTCCCTCAACCCTGTATTCACTATAGGGCAGCAGATTGAGGAGGTACTGGCGGTTCACGAGGGACTGGAAGGCGACAAGGCACGGGCGCGCATTATTGGACTCCTGGAGGACGTGGGCATCCCTTCGCCGGCAGAAAGGATTGATGATTATCCCCACAATCTCAGTGGAGGACAGAGACAGCGGGCAATGATTGCCATGGCGCTGGCCTGCAATCCACAGCTCATTATTGCTGATGAACCTACCACGGCGCTCGATGTGACCATCCAGGCGCAGATCCTGCATCTGTTCAAGAAATTGCAGGAAGAAAAGGAGATGGCAGTTCTTCTCATCACCCACGATCTGAGTGTGGTGGCGGGTATGGCAGAGCGGGTCTATGTGATGTATGCGGGCATCGTGGTTGAAGAGGGGTGGGTGGAACAGATTTTCAGAGAACCCTGCCACCCATACACAATGGGGCTGCTTGCCTGTCTGCCCGCCAGACAGAAAAAAAAGAGCGCCCTGTACACCATCCCCGGTGCAGTGCCCGAGCCAATCAGAAAGCCGCCGGGTTGTCCCTTTCACCCCCGCTGTGATCAGGCTGAGGAGAACTGCAGGCGTGAATTTCCTGAAATGTGCGATTTCGGCGCCGGCCACCGAGCGCGTTGTCCAGTTGTAGAACGGAAGCTGCGCCAGGGCCGAGTGGAAAAGCTGGGATGATCTTTGGGAAAGCTCATGAAATACCGCACAGGCAGCAACGGCGACCCCATTATTGAGACTGCCGACCTCAAGAAGTATTTTCCGGTGCGGCGCGGCTTCCTGCAGCGAGTAGTCGGACTGATCAAGGCGGTGGACGGCGTGGATCTGGTAATTCCCGCCGGCCAGACCGTCAGTCTGGTGGGCGAGAGTGGTTGTGGGAAATCCACTCTGGCCAAAGTGATTCTCAGACTGGAAGAGCCCACTGCCGGGCGCATATTCTATCGAGGAGAAGAGATCAGTGGACTCTCCCCCGCTGAACTGAAGCCTTACCGGCGGAAGATGCAGATCATCTTTCAAGATCCTTTCGGTTCCTTGAACCCGCGGATGACAGTGGGAAAATCTATTGAAGAGGGACTGCGGGTTATTGGCCTCAAGAGTTCGCAGCAGAGAAGGGAGCGGCTCAGAGAACTGCTGCATATGGTGGGGCTGCCTCCACAGGCTGCCGAGAGATACCCGCACGAATTCAGCGGTGGTCAACGGCAAAGGATTGGCATTGCCAGGGCCCTGAGCGTAGACCCAGAACTCATAATATGTGACGAGCCGGTTTCTGCCCTGGACGTTTCCATTCAGGCGCAGATTCTCAACCTTCTGGAAAGACTGCAGCAGGAGCTGGGTTTGAGCTACCTGTTCATCTCCCACGATCTGCACGTGGTGGAACATGTGAGCGATTGGGTTGCCATCATGTATCTTGGACATATTATGGAATGGGGGCCTGCCAAGGAAGTCTATGAGAGACAACTGCACCCTTATTCGAAGGCGCTGCTTTCAGCGGCCCCCGTGCCCGACCCTTCGAGCAAGCGGAGGTGGGAACCTCTGGTGGGTGATGTGCCGACTCCTTTCAATCCTCCGCCTGGCTGCAAGTTTCAAAGCCGTTGTCCCCTGGCGGAAGAGCGCTGCCGGCAGGAGGAGATCGACTTTTATGAGGTGGCTGCTGGTCACCGCGTGCGCTGCTGGAAAGTGACCGTATGAGCAGAGTGAGCATACCCGGCCACAGCGCTGAGTGCCAGCGAGGCCGGAGCACTTGTGAAAAAGCAGCAAATTCTGCAAAGAGGGTTCGTTGATCTCGACAGATATATGTGATACCAAGACAGCTGACACAAAGGCAATTGGCAGGGTTCGGCCTGGGAGGTGCAACAGTTTTTCTGGCGCCTGCGGGCAGAGTCCTGCTGGTGCAACTGCAGAAAAGGTGTTTGTTGACTCCAGCAGCGGCATGAACCAGGCAGGAAAGATTCGAGCAGATGACGTTTTCAGATGACAACAGCTTGCAGCTGCAGTCCACGGACGGTCGTCGGATATATTCTGTAAGTGATCTCACCCGCGAAATTCGCGGCTTGCTGGAGGATCACTTTCCCTTCATCTGGGTTGAAGGGGAGATCTCCAATTTCAGAGTCCCCGTATCAGGCCACTTCTATTTTGTACTCAAAGACGCCCACAGCCAGGTGCGGGCGGTGATGTTTCGCTCGCAGCAGCGCGGGCTTCGCTTCCAGCCAGAAGACGGCATGCAGGTTATCTGCCAGGCCAGGGTGAGCGTATACGAACCTAGGGGAGAATATCAACTGCTGGTGGAGGCCATGGAGCCCAGAGGTGTGGGCGCCCTGCAGCTGGCCTACGAACAGTTGAAAAAGCGGCTGGCAGCAGAGGGACTTTTTGCTGAAGAGCACAAGAAGGGTCTGCCATTCCTGCCGCAGAGAATAGGGGTGGTTACCTCGGCAACCGGGGCTGCCATCCGCGACATTATTCAGGTGGTGCGGCGCCGCTACAGCAACCTGGAGATTTATCTTTATCCAGTTCGGGTGCAAGGGGAGGGATCTGCCGAGGAAATCGTCGAGGGGATTGCCGCATTCAACAAGGACTTTCCAGTAGACGTTATCATTGTCGGCCGCGGAGGCGGTTCCTGGGAGGATCTGTGGTCCTTCAACGAGGAAAAGGTGGTGCGGGCCATCTATCAGTCAACTGTCCCTATAATTTCTGCGGTGGGCCACGAAATAGATACCACCCTGGCCGATCTGGCGGCAGATGTGCGAGCTCCAACGCCTTCGGCTGCCGCTGAGATGGTGAGCCAACAGAAAGAGGCGCTCAAACAACACCTGGAGACTCTGAAACAGCGACTGCAGAGCAGATTCCGCCAGTCTGTCCATCTGTGGAAAGAGAGACTGGAAAGTCGACAGCAGCGGTTGCGTCATCCGAGGACAATGCTGGTGGATATGAGAATGAGGCTGGATGACAATGGGCAGCGGTTGGAAGCAGCACTGCGTCGCCTGATGGTTGACAGGCAGCAGCTAGTTTCCAGGGAAGCGGCTCGCCTGGTGCATGCCAGTCCAGCCAGCATGATTTCTGCCTTGACTATGACCATGAGGCAGCTGGAGAAAAATCTGCAGCTGTTCAGCAGGCAGGCAGTGGCCAGCAAGAGGCAGGCGCTCGAGCGCTCTCTCAGCCGTTTGGAAACATTGAGTCCACTTGCTATCCTGGCCAGGGGGTATAGCATTACCACCACCTGGCCAGCCGGAGAAATTGTGCGTTCGGCCAGAGATGTGCAGACTGATGATCTGGTGCAGGTGAGACTGCATGAAGGAGCTCTCAGGTGTAAGGTGACCAAGACGAGCCATTGAGAGATTCGAGGGACCGTTGAAGTGGGTCTTGCAATATGGACAAATGGAGGATAAGTGGAGATAGTTTCTGGACTCGAGATGAGATTGCTGACAAGAGGCGTTACTGCACCCCGTGAGAGTAACCGGAGGCTCGCCCTGGAGGGACTCGGGTGGCAGCAAGGCCTCTCTGCTGAAATATGGAGGCAGGAGTAAATTACTTTGAAAGCGGCTGCACAGCTGATGAACAAGAAGATCTTCTGTAGGGTATTGATATTGTTATGGCTGCCAGCTTGCACATTATGGCTGCAAGGTGAGGCTGTGTCCGTGGCAGCAGGAGTCGTCGAGTTCAGAGAGCCTCTGGTCCAGGGAAGCGTTGCCAAACTTGTGGTCAGCGAGGTTGACGAACACTCGCTGGTTCGAGGCAGCTGGCAAGGGAAGCCACTGGGTTTCTATCCACTCGGACCAGGAAAATATGGTTCACTCATAGGTGTGGACCTGGGGCTGCCTCCGGGAAAATATCCGCTGAAAATACGTGTGGAAACAGGCGGCAAAACTACCATGCTCTGGCAGGAGGATATCCAGGTCGTCAAAAAGTTCTACGGGATAGAGCGGCTGCAGCTGCCCGAACGCATGGTGAAGCTGGACAGCCGTACTCTCAAACGGGTGCGCCGAGAGCAGCAAGTATTCAGACAGTTGTGGAACAAGTGGACGCCAGAACGTTATTGGACAGGCTCTTTTCTGAAGCCGGTAAACGGCAAACTGCTTTCTCCTTTCGGGCGCCGCCGCATTATCAATAATGAACCGCGGAGCCCTCACAGCGGCATTGATTTGCGAGCTCGTCAGGGAGAGCCAGTTATGGCAGCCAACCGCGGGCGGGTGGTGCTGGTGGGAGATTACTTTTTCCCGGGACGTTCCGTAGTAATAGATCACGGCCAGGGATTGTTTACCATGTACTTTCACCTGTCCAAAGTTAAGGTACAGCAGGGAAGCATGGTGGAGAGAGGAACGGTGATTGGTTTGGCTGGGGCCTCGGGTAGAGCGAGCGGTCCTCACCTGCACTGGGGCGTACGCCTCGATGGCGCCCGGGTAAACCCTGTGGAGCTTCTCGAGGCGACAGGGAGCTGAACAGGATGCTCTTGTGCTAATTCTTATGAATCACCCCGGGTCGTGACTCCTGGCAATCAGCCAAAGGGTGAATGCTGCGCAGTGTTGCCGCTAACGCTCGGGCTGCTGCGGTTGGCAAACCTCATCCCCTGAGCTTTGGCTCGCGGCAGCCCTGGCGAGCCCCCTTGAGCGGCACCTGGACAAAGTCCCAGTATTCACGGTGCTTACGATCAAAGGAGATATGACCAGTTACGATTTTTGAAAGTGGTGTATATTATGGCAAGAAAAAAGGAAAGTTTTGAACAGGCACTGCAGAAGCTGGAGGCCATTGTAGCTAGAATGGAAGAGGGGGATTTGCCTCTCGAGGAGGCTTTGAAGCTTTTTGAAGAGGGAGTGAGACTGGTCAAGTTCTGCAACAAGAAACTGGACGAGGCGGAGCGCAAAGTGGCCCTGCTTGTTCGCGACGAGAAGGGGGGGTTGCAAGCAACGCCTTTCATCGAGGCTGACGATGAAGAATGAATTCGAACTGGCTGCCTACTTGAGATTGCGCCGAGAAATGGTGGACGAGGCCCTGGAGCGGTTTCTTCCTCCTCTCGAGACCATTGAGGCCAGGGTAGTGGAGGCCATGCGCTACAGCCTTTTTGCTAAGGGCAAACGTCTGCGCCCCATCCTTTGTCTGGCTGCGGCTGAAGCTGTGGGCGGCCTGGCGGAGAATGCCCTGCCAGTTGCCTGCGCCCTCGAAATGATCCACACTTACTCTTTGATCCACGACGACCTGCCTGCCATGGATGACGACGAGTTGCGGCGGGGAATTCCCACCAGCCACAAAGTGTTTGGTGAGGCCATGGCCATACTGGCCGGCGATGCTTTGTTGACCGAGGCCTTCCATTTGCTCAGTCGAGTCGACACCATGCCGTCTTCAACTGCAGTGAGAATCATTGAGGTGATTGCAGCAGCCGCTAGCTACAGGGGAATGGTAGGAGGCCAGGCAGTGGACATGTTGTGGCAGAATACCACAGCAGATATTGAACTGGTTCGCTACCTGCATCGCAAGAAGACAGCAGCGCTCATCGGTGCTTCACTGGAAACAGGTGCTATGGTGGGCGGCGGCTCTGAGGAGCAGATTGGCGCCCTGAAGCGCTATGGCCATGCCATTGGCCTTGCTTTTCAAATAGTGGATGATGTCCTTGACATCGAAGGTGATCCAGCAGTGCTGGGGAAGAGGACCGGTGTGGATGTGGCTAGAGGTAAGGCCACCTACCCGGCGCTGCTGGGGTTGGAGCAGTCACAGGTGGAGGCCGAGGAAAAAGTAGCGGACGCCCTGGCTGCTCTACACGGTTTTGATGACCGGGTGAAACCGCTACGCGCGATTGCCAGGTATATCCTCACCAGAAAAAGATAGCGGCGCACAGGGAAAGAGGCAATATGGCAAAAAAGGAACAGGAAAAAGCTTCATTGCTGTCGCGCATCAACAGTCCGGCTGACCTGAAGGTTCTTTCTCTCAAAGAGCTGGAACAGTTGGCAGCGGAGATCCGGACCGAGATTATCTGTACAGTGGCCCAGAACGGTGGTCACCTGGCAGCCAATCTGGGCACTGTGGAGCTGACACTCGCCCTTCATCGGGTGTTCGATGCTCCCCGGGACGTTATTATCTGGGATGTGGGCCACCAGGCTTACACCCACAAGCTGATCACAGGCAGAAGGGAGCAGTTTCACACCCTCAGGCAGCATGGAGGCATCAGCGGCTTTCCCAGAAGAACGGAGAGCCCCTATGATACCTTTGGCACAGGACACGCCAGCACCTCCATTTCCGCAGCCCTGGGATTTGCCACTGGCAGACACATGAAAGGTGAAGGTGGCAGGGTGGTTGCAGTCATAGGTGACGGATCCATGACAGGTGGCATGGCCTTTGAGGGCCTCAACCAGGCAGGCTTTCTTGAGAAAGATCTGATCGTAGTGCTCAACGACAATGAGATGTCCATTGCACCGAATGTGGGGGCCCTTTCTTCTTTTCTCAGCCGCAAGAAAACGAGCAAGATCGCCCATCATTTCAAGAAAGAGATCGAAAGCCTGCTCAATTCCATTCCAGGGATAGGCAGCAATATACTCCAGCTGGTCAAAAGGGGTGAGGACTCGTTCATGAGTTTCTTTACTCCCGGGATGTTATTTGAGGCTCTCAAGTTCGAATACATTGGACCTATCCGCGGCCACCGGCTGAGCAAGCTCATCGAGGCGTTTGCCAATGTTCAGCATCTCGAAGGGCCAGTGCTGGTGCATGTGCTAACCACCAAGGGCAAGGGCTACCAACCGGCTGAATGCAATCCCGCCAAGTTTCATGGTCTGGGCTCCTTCAAGGTGCGCACCGGAGCCCCTCGCAGCGAGACAGCTGCACCATCCTACACCAGGATTTTTGGTGAAACCCTGGCAAAATTCGCAGCAGAAGATGAGCGCATTGTGGCAATTACTGCTGCCATGCCTGAAGGGACGGGCCTGAGTGAGTTTGCCAGACTCTATCCCGATCGCTTCTTCGATGTGGGCATCTGCGAGCAGCACGCCGTAACTTTCGCCGCCGGTCTGGCCCTGGAAGGCTTCAAACCTGTGGTGGCCATCTACAGCACCTTTCTCCAGCGCGGCTTTGATCAGGTGATTCACGACATCTGCCTGCAGAACATAGCGGTTGTCTTTGCCATGGACCGCGCTGGTCTTGTGGGAGAAGACGGCCCCACTCATCATGGACTATTCGATCTTTCATATCTCCGCTGTATTCCCCGGATGGTGATCATGGCCCCTGCTGATGAGAACGAACTGCAGCGCATGTTGAAGACGGCTCTGGAGTACGACGGTCCCATAGCATTGCGCTACCCCCGGGGCAGTGCGCAGGGTGTGCCGCTGCAGGATCCTGTCACGCCGGTGGAAATCGGCAAAGCCAAGGTGATTCGGCAGGGAAAAGACCTGGCGATCTTGGCCATAGGCAATCGCGTGGCGACTGCTGCGGAGGCTGCCGGAGTATTGGCTGCAGAGGGAATCGAGGCTGCGGTGGTAAACTGTAGATTCGTGAAACCTCTGGATAGAGAAGTTGTCTTGCGCATGGCTTCAGACACAGGCAAGCTGATCACCGTGGAAGAAAATGTCCTGCAAGGAGGATTTGGCAGCGCGGTCCTTGAGACGCTGGCAGACGACGGGCATCCTGCAGTTCGTGTTGTCCGGCTGGGGATTGGCGATCAGTTTGTGGAACACGGTTCTCAGGCCATTCAGCGAAAACGCAGCGGCATAGACAGCGGCGCCATCATCAGGGCCGCAAGGGCGCTGGTCAGAGAAAATGACAAAGGAGAAGCTGCGTCTGGATAAGCTCCTGGTAAGGCGGGGATTGGCGGCTAGCCGCCAAAGAGCACAGGCCCTTATTCTTGCCGGCAAAGTGCTGGTAGATGGGCAAAGGTTGGACAAGGCTGGTCAGCGGGTTGCGGCCGCTGTGGAAATAAAAGTCCTGGAGTCAGAGGAGGATGCCTACGTAAGCAGAGGCGGGCTCAAACTGGCGGCTGCTCTAGATCATTTTGGCCTTGCCGTGGCCGGGCTGACAGTCATGGATGTGGGCGCCTCAACCGGTGGCTTTACCGATTGTTTGCTCAAACGGGGTGCTAGAAGAGTCTATGCGGTGGATGTTGGCTATGGACAGCTTGCCTGGAAGCTGCGGCAGGATGAGCGGGTGGTGGTCCTGGAGCGCTGCAATGTACGCTATCTCAGTAAAGACCTGGTGCCAGAGACAGTGGATCTGGTGACCATTGATGTCTCATTTATTTCTTTGAAGAAAGTAATTCCCAGTGTGACACCTTTCAGCAAAGATGGCGGCCTGCTGCTGGCGCTCATCAAGCCTCAATTCGAGGTGGGACGCAGCCAGGTGGGAAAGGGCGGCGTTGTACGAGATCCTGAACTGCACAACAAAGTAGTTGCCGAGGTGAGTCAGTTCTGCCTCGACCTAGGGCTGCAGGTCAAGGGAACGGTTGAATCCAGCCTGCTGGGTCCGAAGGGAAATCGTGAGTTCTTCTTACTTGCAAAGAGGGCAGGCGGGTAAGGCATAATAGATCAGGGAGTAAACACCCCGGTATTCGGGGCGGCTCAGACTCAGAGGATTGACTACATCCAGTGAAGCTACGTCTCATTCTGGTGGGAAAGGTCAGGGAACCTTACCTTCAAGAAGGCATTGCCAGTTACCTGCAGCGGCTCAACCGTTATTTGCCGGTAACGGTCACGGTTGTCAAAGCAGAACGGCTGACAAAGTCAAACCCGCCAGAGAGGATAGTGGACCTCGAAAGCAGGAGGGTGGCTGCAAAGGTGCCCCCGTGGGGGCACCTGGTTGTTCTGGATCGCCGGGGAAAACAATTCAGTTCGCTGGCGCTGGCGCGCTGGTGGAGCCGCCTCGAAAGGGAAGGTTGCCGGGAACTCTGTTTTGCGGTGGGTGGCGCGCTCGGGTTCTCTGATTCGCTGAGACAGCGGGCTGACACCGTGCTGTCCCTGTCAAGAATGACCTATACCCACGAAATGAGTAGATTGATACTGCTGGAGCAGCTGTATCGGATCCACACCATATTAAGGGGAGAGAAATACCACAGGTGAGTGGTTAAACTGCTTCCACGCTGGTTATTTCAGGTATCTGCTGTTTCAGAACCCTTTCAACACCGGCCTTGAGAGTCATCTGTGACATGGGGCAGCCATGACAGGCCCCGGTGAGGCGAACCTTGACAACGCCGTTTTCTTCCACGTCCACCAGCTCGATGTCTCCGCCATCGCGCTGCAAAGCTGGGCGGATTTTGGTAAGTGCCTGTTCAACTCTATCTCGCATGCAATTCTCCTTTTTACAGCAATCTGTAACCTGGTCAGCAAAACCTATGGCCACAGAAAGTATCTGTTCAATTATTCTTCGCAGGTGGCTATATTTCTGTAGAGCATGCTGCCGGGCTGTGGTTGCAAACTCTAGCTCATTTCACTCTTGCCCTGCGAATATTACGTACTATAACTACTGGAGGGGGCGATTGCAACCTAATTCTCCTTCAAGCCTGGTCGGAATTTCGTGGCTCACATCTTGCAAAAATGGCAACAAGCGTGGGAAGTTTGAAATGGAGGGGCCCGAAAGGGATATCCATGCTCCTCCTGTCTGCATGAATTGAGCAGCGAGGGAAGAAGAGTATGAAAGAGCAGCTTATAAGCAAGATTAGAAGCCGACAGAGCATGATTGGCATTATCGGGCTTGGATACGTGGGCCTGCCTCTTATGCTTCGCTTTACTGAAGAGAGGTTCCCGGTAGTTGGTTTTGACATTGATAAGAACAAGGTGGTCAAGCTGAATAAAGGTGAGAGCTACATAGGTCATATTGCCAGCGAGGAGATTGCTGCAAGACGAGCGGAGGTTAGCAGGATTTCTGATGGCAAGGAAGTTCCTTTATTCGAAGCTACAACCAACTACAGCCGCAGTGCAGAAATGGACGTCCTGATTCTGTGCGTACCTACACCACTGGATATACACCGGGAACCTGATCTCTCCTTTGTCCGGTCAACCATGACATCAATTTACCCACACCTCCGGCCGGGGCAAATGTTGTGTCTCGAAAGCACAACATATCCAGGAACCACTGAAGAGGAACTGCAGCCCATGATTGAAAGCCGCGGCCTGACCGTAGGTAAAGACATTTTTCTGGTGTATTCCCCGGAGCGGGAAGATCCGGGGAATCCAAAATATCACACTAGAAATATCCCCAGGGTGTGTGGAGGAGTGACAGAGAATTGTCTCGAGGTGGGTGTGGCGCTCTATGGGGAGGTGGTGGAACGAGTGGTGCCCGTGTCATCAACCAGGGCGGCTGAACTCACAAAGCTGCTGGAAAATATCTACCGGGCGGTAAACATAGGACTTGTAAATGAACTGAAGATGGTTGCTGACCGAATGGGTATCGATATCCATGAAGTGATTGATGCTGCGGCCACAAAACCGTTCGGCTTTACCCCGTTTCATCCCGGCCCCGGCCTTGGCGGCCACTGCATCCCCATCGATCCATTTTATCTCACCTGGAAGGCGAGGGCCTTCGGTCTCAACACTCGCTTTATAGAACTCGCTGGTGAAGTCAATACAGCTATGCCCCACTGGGTGGTAGAGAAAGTTGCTGAAGGCTTAAATAACCGAGGCAAGCCCATCAAAGGGGCAAAGATTCTCGTTCTGGGCCTGGCATACAAGAAAAACGTGGACGATCCAAGAGAATCGCCTGCCATGGAAATTATGGAGATCCTTCGCGCCAAGGGAGCGGAGGTGAGTTATAGCGATCCTTACATTAGAGTGTTTCCTCGGATGCGCCGCTACCATTTCAACTTGAAGTCTGTTGAACTGACGCCAGAAAATTTGCAGAGCGTGGACTGTGTAGTTCTGGTTACCGACCATGACGCCTTTCCCTATGATGCCATCGAGAGATATGCTTCGCTCATCGTAGACAGTCGGGGAGTGTATCGCCAAAAGAGAGACAATGTAATTAAGGCTTAACTTCACAATCAGAACGAAAACCTTAATAAAAAAACCAGGTTAATTTCATTTTTACCCTTGACATTTGGCAAGTTATATTTTAGGGTGAATGACAATTAGTTTATACCCCCATTACAATACTCAATAGGCGCACTACCTATTGATCCTGTTTGACAAGCATTATGAGAACGATGAAAATTTGGCAATACAGAGTAGCGATATCTGCAGCAGTATCTGACTGTGGGCTAGGTGAGTACTGAATTCGGCATTAGGTGCTAGCGACGACTGGACAATTTGGTGGGGGCTAGGGGCATCAGCACAACTGAAACATCGTCTTCCAGAACCTTCTCGAACATGATGGCGCACCCTACCCGGTTTGTCTTTGTCCCCAATTGCGGAATCAATCAAAGGTTGTGAGGGTAGGATATTTATGACATGGCGGGAAGGTTCTGGAAGGCAACCTATGTCTAGGAGGGGCATCAATGGGCAACAGACCAGAGAAGATCTTTCAACACGGCAGTGTAAAAGCAGCTATTTTTCACAACGAAATCTTCAAAGACGGTCAAGGCTTTTCCGTAAAAAAGGTTTCCTTCCAGAAATTATATAGAGACAGTGAGGGCAACCTGAAGACCACCGCAAGTCTCGACGTCAATGACCTTCCCAAGGCTGTGCTCGTCCTGCAAAAAGCCTATGACTACCTTACTGAACGCTCATTTACTGAAGAGGTGGACGCAGTTTAACATTATGTCCGGCGAGGAGGCGTTTTGTGAAGAGGGGAAAAGGGGCACTACCAATGCAGCACACCATGCCCCTCGTCGGACATCTCCCTCTTCATGTTCACCACGGCTGGCACTGACTCTTTTGAGACGCTGGACGCCTTCTTACTTTGAACCTGTTGCCAATATGATGTGCGGAGTGGTTTTTTGGGATATAATGTGCCGTTGCTATACTGGCAACTTTGCTTCCCACTCCCAGGCAGTTTTTATAATGAGTGACAGATCATCATATTTTGGCTGCCAGTGGAGGATCTGTTTTGCTTTTCTGCTGTCAGCCACCAGAACGGCAGGGTCACCCGGTCTGCGGGCTGTTTCCTCTGTAGGGAAATCCACCCTGGTTACTTCTCTGGCAGCCTGCACCACTTCTTTTACTGAATAGCCGTGGCCATAGCCCAAGTTAAAGATGCCGCTTTTTTTCTCTGCCTGCAAATAATCCAACGCCTTGAGATGAGCATCGGCCAGATCGTAAACGTGGATGTAATCTCTTATGCACGTTCCATCGGCGGTAGGATAATCAGTTCCAAAGATCTGCAGTTTGGCAAATTCTCCTTTGGCCGTCTTGAGGGCCCTGGTAATGAGGTGGGTGGCTTCAGGATAGACCTGCCCCAGTTGGCCTTCAGGATCGGCACCCGCCACATTGAAATAGCGCAATGATATGTAAGCAAAATCAGGCGTTGCCTGCGAGTGGTCTCGCAAGATTAGCTCGATCATCATCTTAGAGGTGCCATAGGGATTAATTGGTGCCATTTCACTGTTCTCATCTATCGGTACCTGCTGTGGTGTGCCGTAAACCGCAGCAGTTGAAGAAAAAATCAAGTTCGGCACACCACAGGCTTGCATGGATTCCAGAAGATTGAGAGTGTTGGCAGTATTGTTACGATAATATATGAGAGGATGATGAACGCTTTCTTCCACTGCGATTGAGGCGGCAAAGTGCATGACGGCATGGGGCTTGAACCGCAACAGGGTGTTGTGCAGGGTAGTACTGTCTGCAAGGTCTGCCACAAGCAGCTCACCGTGGAGGACAGCCCAGCTGTTACCGGTGGAAAGATTGTCGTAGACTAGAATTTCATGTTTTTTTTCTCCCAGAAGCTTGACCACGTGACTGCCAATATAACCTGCGCCTCCAGTGACCAGGATTCTCAAGAGCGTCTCCCTCAAAAGCTATATTCTACTGAAAACCAGAATATGCTGTTGTTCCTATCTCTTCCCTTGACATACTTTTCATTGTCGATGGATTCGTAGCGATAGCCACCGCGCAGCATGAGATTGTCCAGCTTGTACCAGGTGGCATCCAGATCTATTCTGTCCGTTTTTTGGGCGATGTTAGCCTTGATTCCAGATTTCTGGTGGTTCAGGCCCA
>JAFDGZ010000044.1:2500-26919 GCA_019309045.1 Deltaproteobacteria bacterium
AGCATATAATTGAATTCTATGAAACTCAGCCCCGTCTCCAGTCTGAGTTTGTAGCTTTCCGCACTCAACATGCGGTTGACGCTGAAGTGCCGTCCTATGTCGCGCAGGAACTCGATATAATTCAAAGGCAGCAGCCAGTCGGCATTGTTGAGCAGCAGGGCTCGGCCCTGGGTAAAATCCAAGAATCGTCCCAGCTGCTTTTTCAGGCTGACAGCATTGGCTTCTATTTTCTGACGACTGAGCATCTGCCGCATCTCGGTCTTGCCGCTCGGGTCGCCGACCATGGCGGTGCCGCCCCCCAGGAGGGCGATGGGTCTGTGGCCGCACCGTTGCATGTGAGCAAGGGACATGATGGGTATGAGGCTGCCCACATGAAAACTGGGAGCTGTTGGATCGAAGCCCACGTAGCAGGTGGTCGGCTCTTGCAGAACCGAGCGCACCGCCTCTGCATCTGTCACCTGATCGAGAAAACCTCGTTCTTGCAGCACATCATACGCGTTCAACACACCAGGTTCCTCCGACTGTCAGGTGCACCGGGTTATGATCCCGGGCACAACCCCTGACTGCAAAATTTTTTTCATCCCTCAGCAGCTCATTTGTGCCAGGCTCTGGAGACCCCTGCAACGATGGCTCCAATTTACTCCACCGCCTTACAGATCCGAGTAATTGACTCGGTGCGACCACTCGCCGAGGCAACATCGAGCAGGACTGCCTGCAGCTGTTGCCCTGCACGGGCCAGGTTAAACTTTGTCGGCCTTTGTGAGATGAGTTGAGCAATGGCATCTTCCTTGCGCACCCCCAGCACCGAGTCGGTTGGCCCGGTCATGCCCACATCAGTAATGTAGCCGGTGCCCTCTGGCAGAATGCGCTCATCAGCTGTCTGCACGTGGGTGTGGGTTCCCACCACTGCACTCACTCGCCCGTCCAGATACCACGCCAGGGCCAGCTTTTCAGAAGTTGCTTCCGCATGAAAATCCACTAACAATACGGCAGCCTCCTCCTGGAGCCCACCGATGAGTAAATCGGCGGTTCTGAAGGGGCAGTCCACTGGTTTCATGAACACGCGCCCTTCCAGATTCAACACAGCCACGGGCAAGCCAGCTGCGGTTTCCACTATGCAATAGCCGCGACCAGGTGCTCCCGGCGGATAATTGGCCGGGCGCAAAACTCTATCTGTACCATCGAGATAGGATTCAATCTCTTTCTTCTTCCAGATGTGGTTCCCTGAAGTGAGCACGTCAATGCCAGCATTGAGCAGTTGCTCTGCCACCTTGGGTGTCAGGCCAACTCCTCCTGCTGCATTTTCTGCGTTGGCCACAACCAGGTCTACCTGTTGGCCGCCTATGATCCTGGGCAGCAGTTTTTCCACCACGCGTCTGCCGCTCTTGCCCACAATGTCGCCGACAAAGAGAACACGTATGAGCTGCCCGCTCCTCTCCTCCATCTGTACTCCGGACCACTGACCTCAGCCGGCCACGCAACTGGCATAAACATGGGGTAGCAGACCCCCCGGCTTATCGGGCATAGTCAACTGCCCTGGTCTCACGGATGACTGTCACTTTAATCTGCCCAGGATAGCTGAGTTCATTTTCGATGCGTTTGGCTATATCGCGACTCAAGAGGACGGATTCTTCGTCAGAAATCTTGTCGCTTTCAACCATGATCCGCAGCTCACGTCCTGCTTGAATGGCAAACGACTTGCTCACCCCCTGGAATGAATTGGCTATTCTTTCAAGGTCTTCCAGTCTCTTGACGTAGCTCTCCAGCAGTTCTTTTCTCGCACCCGGTCTCGCTCCCGAAAGAGTATCGGCTGCCTGCACCAGCACGGCTAGAACGCTTTCCGGCTCCACATCCTCGTGGTGTGCTGCCAGGGCATGGACAATCTGGGGAGATTCCCCGAACTTCTTGGCCAGCTCTGCGCCAATGATCGCATGGGGCCCCTCGACTTCATGATCAACTGCTTTGCCGATATCATGCAGCAGACCAGCACGCTTGGCCCGCTTTTCGTTCTCCCCCAACTCTGCAGCCATAATGCCGCACAGAAAGGCGACCTCCAGGGAATGCTGCAGCACATTCTGACCGTAGCTGCTGCGATACTTCAGCTTCCCTATGAGTCTGACAAGTTCCGGGTGGATTCCATGGACACCCACGTCAAAAGCAGCCTGTTCACCGGCTTCCCGCGTGATTGTCTCAACTTCCTGAGACACTTTTTCCACGATTTCCTCAATCCTGGCCGGATGTATGCGCCCATCACTGATCAATCGTTCCAGTGAAAGGCGAGCAACTTCACGACGAACAGGATTGAAGCCGGAAAGAATAACTGCCTCGGGAGTATCGTCAATAATCAAGTCGATGCCGGTGGAGGCCTCTATAGCCCTGATGTTGCGGCCTTCCCTGCCGATGATCCTTCCTTTCATTTCCTCGTTTGGCAGAGTCACCACAGAAACCGCCTTCTCGGCCACATAGTCTCCTGCGTATCTTTTGATGGCCAGGGCAATGATATGCTGCGCTTTCTTACTGGCATTTTCTCGTGCTGCCGTCTCGATTCGCTTGATGAGCTTGGCAGCGTCATGGCGCGCTTCGGCCTCCATTGATCTTATCAGCATCTCCTTGGCCTCACTGGAGGAAATTCCCGCCATCCTCTCCAGTTGTTCACGTTGCTGGCGAATGAGTTCGTCCAGGTGCTGCTGTTTGGCAATTGCCTCCTTCTCCTGCTGGATGATGAACCTTTCTTTGCGAGAGATATTCGTCTCCCGCTTGTCGAAAAGTTCACTCTTTTTCTCCAGATTTTCCTCTTTTTGAAGCAGGCGGCGCTCGAAGTTATGCAGCTCCTTCCTGGTATCCTTGACTTCTTTTTCGAAATCAAGCTTCATCTGATAGAGGCTGTCTTTTGCCTGAATAACTGCTTCTTTCCGCAGGGTTTCAGCTTCTTTTTGAGCCTCTTCAATAATCCTCTGTGCCGCGTTCCTGCTCGACTCCATCCTGGCGTACATGAGCTTTCTTACCAGGAGAGCCCCTGCTGCACCGCCAACCAGGATGCCAAGCAAGACCAAAATAATGCTCGCGGCACTTATGCCGTAGACTTCCATTGTATCCCCCTTGCTGCAACCACTCTTCTTACAAAAAGTAAGATGCTGTCAAATATTCAGTGTCTGGGGAAAATGATATGAATCTCGTCCTCCTGTCATCTGCCAATTTCAAAAATTACCGTGCTGTTCACCACTCTGGCCATTGCAAGCTGACGCAGTCAGTGGCTGCGCCAGTAAAGCCTTCCCTCGCCAGCTGTTGTCCAGACCGACAAGAGGACGACTCTAGAGTTGCCGCAATCCACTACTGCATAACGCTCATGGAAGCTCTGTTTGATAACGTTACAGGAGATACGAGAGATGCAGCTGGCCGGTTAGCCGGGGAAAAGAATCTAGGGTGGGGGGCTCTGTCATGGTGTGCCAGCTTCGGCACACTTTACCACCTCGTGCAATTACCTGTGGTAGGAGTATTTCACTTCGCCAAAAGAGTCACTTCTCCTCATAGTTGGCGCAAAATTAGACCATTGTGGGCCCTTAAAAGGCTATATTTTTGCAGCCTGCTTGCAGGCTGTTGAGGAAAATCTGGGTAAGTCGCTGAATCGCCTGCGTATATCTGCACCAGGCTCAGCACCCGGCTATCATGTCATCTCGCAGCAGTTGGCGACGGTTGCGCATTCCCCTCTAGCCTCGGGTAGGGTCCCTGTCCCCGACCCTGGATATATATTATCTCCGCCTCTCCAGCCAGCATCCTTTCATACCCCTGCCGGCCAAGGATTCCTCCCTGGAATCCTCATGAGCGGTTTACAAGAAAATAGCGAAAAATGATCATGTACGCAAGATAAAAATGATTTTTAGAGGTTAGCTGGTCAGCTAGTCAGTCTACGCTACCGGCGTGAATGTTTCGGCAATGGCTGTGGTGAGGCTGCAACCGGGGGAGTGTCACCGGCATGGCGCAGCGGCCAGAAAATCATCCGCCCTGTGAAGAGAACAGCAAGCATCGTGCCCGGCAGCGGCATCTTTACGGCAGAAGGCTCTTTCTTGTTCATCAGCGTCGCCAGTGGGCAAGAAACAAAAAGGCCTTGTCATACTTCGCAGTCAGAAAGGCAGCCAATTACAGGACCAGAGCGCCAGCAACAGGCCAAACCGCACAAAAAAACCCCCGCGAAGGTGCCGTGTCGGCAGATTGTTTTGAACCTGGTTTCACCAGGTGGGCACCCTGTTGGTACTTTAGGCGTCTTGCTCAACACAAGGCGTCACACCGTGCCAAGGAAGGGCTCCCTATTTTTATCTGTTGGCTCAAGAACGTGCTGCCAATCACCAACACCGCAGGGGAAATGTTCACGGCAGCAAGGCTGCCAATGCTCTCTGCTTTTGTTCGATGCGGTCGAGCAAGACCTCGTACGACTCCTTGATCTGAAAGTATTCGCTGGCTATGTTCAGGGCAGTCAGAGCGAGAACATTTGCTTGAGATGTGCCCCGGAGTCCTTTCTGGGTTTCCTGGCATTTCAGTGAGACGTACTGCGCCACTTTCTCGACATATGCTTTGTCAGCTGTGGTGTGTAAGATGTACTCTCGTCCCAGGATTCCTACCTTCACCTGCTGAGTCAAACCGTCCTCCTCTATGAAAAACGGTTAAGCTTGTCGATCAGCGAATCCAGACGGCTGCGAACCTCTGATTTCTGCTGTTCCAGATCTCTCATCTGCCCTTCCAGCTTCTGAATGAGATCCTCTTTCTCCGCCAACTGCACCTTGCAGGCGCTGTTTTCCTCGCGCAACTGCTCATAGCGTTCAATGAGAACATCTATTCTCTTTTCGAGCCGGTCAAAAGGCGACTCCTCTTGAACGCCCTCATCCGTAACTGTCTCAGAATAGACACCAAATCTCTCTTCTCCCATGTAGGCCCCCATCGACTTGTTGCGGTTCACACGGCTATTCTAATCCGGGCCTTTTCTGCAAGTCAAGTATAAGCAAGTGTCTCGTTGTTTTTTATAACTGTTTGTAAAAGCAAAAAGGGTTGTCAACCCTCCTGGCCACAGAGGCAAACTCATTTGCAACCATTCAGCACCGAGGGCTGGGGAAAGAGAGCTCTTGCAGGAACGGCTGCCTGACTGCCGCTGCTGCCCTGCCGCCGGCAAAGTGTCCACCTTTGCCGGAAACGGCCTCACTCCACGGTTACGCTCTTGGCCAGGTTCCGGGGTTGGTCCACGTCAGTGCCCCGCAGCACGGCCACGTGATAGGCAAGCAATTGCAAGGGGATGGTAAACAGTACCGTGGCCAGGTATGGACTCGATCTGGGCACCGGGATAAAGGCGTCTACTTTGTCGGCACAATTATCCTGGTCGGCCACCACTATAATCTTGCCGCGCCTCGCTTTTACTTCTTCGATGTTGGCAAGCATCTTCTCAAATGTTACTCCTGAACTCGCCAGGGCAACAACTGGCATGTGTTCATCAATGAGTGCTATGGGACCGTGCTTCATCTCTCCTGCAGGATAACCCTCAGCGTGAACATAGGAAATTTCTTTCATCTTCAGGGCACCCTCGAGAGCTATTGGATAGTGGATTCCTCGGCCCAGATAGAGAAAGTCGCGGGCTTTGGCATACTCTTCGGCAATGGAGCGTATCAGCCGATCCTGCCCCAGAGCTGCCTCCATTTTCTTGGGCAGTCTCACCAGATCAGCTATTGCCTCCTGACAACTCTCAGCAGTCAACTTGTCACGCTTCCTGCCCAGATAAAGAGCAAGAAGGTACAGGGCTACCAGCTGGGTGGTAAATGCCTTGGTGGAGGCCACTCCGATTTCTGGGCCAGCATGGGTGTAGAGTATGCCGTCTGATTGTCTTACCAGGCTGCTGCCCACCACATTACAGATCGACAGGATAAATGCCTCTTTGGCCTTTCCCTCCCGCATGGCAGCCAGAGTGTCGGCTGTTTCACCAGATTGGGAAATGAGCACCAGAAGGGTCCGCTCATCAACCAGGGGATTGCGGTAGCGGAATTCTGAACCTAGATCCACCTCTACTGGCAGGGCAGACAGGTTTTCCAGAAGATATTTTCCCACCAGGCCTGCATGGTACGAAGTGCCGCAGGCCACAATGACTATTTTGCGCAAACGCGCCACGCTCTCTCTGTCCAGGTTGATGTCATCGAGATAGATGTCCCCGGTTGACTCGCCAACCCGGCCTCGAAACGTATCAATCACCGCGCGTGGCTGCTCATAAATTTCCTTTTGCATAAAATGCTTGTAGCCAGCTTTTTCGGCCATTACCGGATTCCAGCTGATGTGCGCCACCTCTTTCGCCAGAACCGCCCCTCCCTCGTCCCGCACCTCATAGCCTTGACGCCCGAGGATGGCCACTTCGCCGTCTTCTAGAAACACCATATCGCGAGTGTGTCCAAGAATGGCAGGAATGTCAGAAGCAACCAGAAGGGCCTCGGGCGCCAACCCGAGGATGAGTGGACTTTCCTTGCGCACTGCAATCAGTGTATCTGGCTGCTGTTCGTTCAGGATTACCAGGGCATATGATCCTTCTATGACCTCGAGACTTTCGTAAACGGCTTCCACAAAAGGAACGCCTGCCAGAACCTTCTGACAAACGAGCTGGGCAATGATTTCAGTGTCCGTCTCTGAACGTATTTTGCAGCCTGCAGCGGTCAGTTCATGCTTGAGTTGCAGATAATTTTCTATGATGCCATTGTGAACCACTGCGATTGGACCTGCCTGATGTGGGTGGGCATTCCGTTCAGAGGGTGGTCCGTGTGTGGCCCAGCGGGTGTGTCCGATTCCCACCGTTCCTTCCACCGGACGCTTTTTGAGCAGCTGTTCGAGCCTCTGCAGTTTCCCCTCACAGCGGCGTACTTCAATCCTGGAGTCGCTTATTACTGCAATGCCGGCACTGTCGTAGCCCCGGTACTCCAGTCGTCTCAGGCCCTCCACCAGCAAGGAAATGCAGTCTTGCTCTCCTATATAGCCTATAATGCCGCACATACAGCCTCTCCTCAGTATGTCGGGTTTTCCTGCGGCCGCAATCCTCCCACTCTGTCACCGCCACAGGGACTGCCAAGACTCTAAGATGCTTGCCACACTCGTGGATGGCACGCGGCTCATGCCTTCCAGGTGCCGCCGCGGGGAAAAATTTACCCCTGACTGTTGCCGACAGTGGCAGCTCTATCGGCAAGCAGCCTGGCAACAGCAGCCAGTTCCTCTGGAGTATTTACTCCAAGAATCTCCTGGGAATCCAACACAGTGAAACCGTCGACCTGCCGTTTCTCTGCCAGTGCTTTCTCTACCATATCTGTGAGGTAGTACTCTCCCTGCGCATTATTGTTGTCAATTTTCGGGATCAATCTGCGCAACAGTTCCGCCCTTGCACAGTAGATGCCGCTGTTGATTTCCCGAATTGCCCGCTCCTGCACTCCAGCATCTTTGCTTTCCACGATTCTGATGATCCTGCCGCGGCCATCTCTCACCACCCTGCCATAGGAGGCTGGCTGCTGCAGGATGGTAGTCAACACAGTAAGATCAACGTCTGCTTGTTGATGCGCGGTCACAAACCTGGCAAGCGTTTCAGCAGTGAGAAGCGGGGTATCACCGCAGCAGATGAGAATCGTTCCCTGAAAATCCCCAAGGCAGGGCAGGGCACATTCCACTGCATGGGCAGTCCCGAGCTGTTCTGACTGCAAGACCCATTCCACCTCTTCTGCAGCAAATATATCCCGAATGCGCTCTGCCTGATGTCCTATGACTACGATAATTCTCGCGACTCCGGCCTGTCGCAGAGCAGCCAGCGTGTAGGAAAGCATTGGCCGGTCGCAAATGGGGTGGAGAACTTTCGCCAGTTCCGAATGCATTCTGGTTCCCTTGCCAGCAGCAAGGATAAGTCCCACTACGTCCTTCATAGCTGCCTTTTACTTCATCCACTGCCAAAATGCAACCTGGCTCTGCGCTGGCCTCCCGGGGAAACTGATCACAACTGGGGCCTTGTGAATCAGTCAGCCGGTAACAGAGGAACCCTCGGCAACACGCTCAGACCTTGCTAGGCAGCTGCAAGCCTGTATTTCAAGCAAGTGTATCGCTTCTGAACCCTATCGTTTTCCACCCCGAGGGCCAGGGCCTTTCTGCTGCCCACCAGCACCACCAGTTTCTTGCCTCTGGTGACCGCAGTGTAGATGAGGTTTCTCTGCAGCATGACATAGTGCTGCGTCAGCAGAGGCACAACCACCGCAGGATATTCTGAACCCTGAGACTTGTGAACCGAGATGGCATAGGCCAGAACCAGTTCGTCCAGATCGCTATAATCATAGGGAACTTCACGCCCGTCGATGGAAACGACCACTTCCTGGGTTTCACTGTCCACACGAACAACGCGGCCCACATCTCCATTGAAGACATCCTTGTAATAATTGTTTCTGATCTGCATGACCTTGTCGCCCAGCCGAATACTTTTGCCCCCGCGAAGCAGCATATCTTCTGAGGGATTCAACACTTGCTGCAGCTGTCTGTTCAGATTTTCAGCGCCTATGCTGCCCCGATGCATGGGGGTGAGAACCTGGATGTCATCTACAGGGTCCAGGGCAAACCTGTTGGGAATGCGTTCCTTGACGAGCTCCAGTATGATATGCAGCACCTCTTCAGGCTCCTCCTGCTCGATGAAGTAGAAGTCGGCCAGTTTGCCTCTTGGAGTCTGCAGGGAGGGCAGCTGCCCCATATTGATCTTGTGGGCATTGGTAATGATAGAACTTTCCTGGGCCTGGCGGAAAATTTCCGTCAACTCCACCACCTTCACTCTGCCCGAGCGAATAATGTCGTTGAGGACATCACCTGCCCCTACTGCAGGGAGCTGGTGCACATCGCCAACGAGAATAAAGGTAGCGCCAGCAGGTATGGCCTTCAGCAGGTGATGCATCAGAATGGTGTCTATCATTGAAGCCTCATCCACGATGAGCACATCGCATGCCAGGGAATTGTCTTCATTTTTCTGGAAACCTCCCTTCTGCATGCTGTATTCCAACAGGCGATGGATAGTCTTTGCCTCGCGTCCACTGGCTTCAGTCATTCTCTTGGCCGCCCTGCCAGTGGGAGCTGCCAGCAAAATTCTCACGCCCATTCTGGCGAATATCTGGATGATGGCCTTGATCACAGTTGTCTTGCCAGTTCCAGGGCCGCCCGTTATGACCAGAATTTTTTCTGCCACAGCATAGCGCACTGCCTCCACCTGTCTTGCAGCCAGGGTAATAGCCAATTGCTGCTGCACCCAGTGCACAGCCCTTTCAGGGTCGATCTTTCTGGTAGACTTCGGCGTCTCGAGCAGACGCTTCAAGCGGCCGGCTACACTGGATTCTGAAAAATGAAATCTTGCCAGATACACTGCTTTGTTATTTTGCCGAAACTCTTCCAGACTTTTGTTCAAATCCTCAATGACAATCTTTCTCGTCAGGGCGGCAGCGCCCAGGCCCTGGACCACAGCATCTCGGTCCACCTCGAGAATTTCCCGACATCTTTCGATTAACAGTTCATAGGGATAGTAGACATGGCCCTCCTCAGCAAGCTCGTTTAACACGTAGAGAATGCCGGCCTCCACCCTCACCCTGGACTCTTTGGCAAATCCCAGCTTGGCAGCAATGCGGTCTGCTGTCACAAAGCCTATGCCGAAGATGTCTGCAGCGAGCCGGTAGGGATTCTCTCTGACCACCTTTATGGACTGTTTGCCGTAGTGCTTGAAGATCTTGCTGGCGTAAGCCGAACTCACCCCATGGCTCTGCAAGAAAACCATTACCTGGCGAATGTCTTTCTGCTCTACCCAGGCCCGGCTGATCATGTCAATTCGCTTGGCTCCTATGCCTTCCACCTCGCTGAGCCTTTCTATGTGATTTTCGATCACCTCCAGAGTTTTCTCGCCGAAGCGCTCGACTATCCTGCGAGCCATGACTGGACCGATTCCCTTTATGAGGCCCGAACCCAGATATTTCTCGATGCCGTACACTGAAGCAGGCACCTCGGTCTCATACTCCATCACTTTGAATTGCTCGCCATATCTCGGGTGGTTGACCCACTTTCCCTTCATCCTGATGATTTCACCGGGCGCGGGAGACAGGAGTTCGCCCACCACAGTAACCAGCTCTTTACGGCCGTGCACCTTCACCCTGGCCACAGTGTAGCCGCTCTCCTCATCGATATAGGTGATCCTCTCTATCTGGCCGTGCAGTTCAGCAAGCACACCTCTTCTCCTCGTGTTTATTTTATATTGACTTATACCACAAAACAGCCTGGTGTAAGCTGGAATGCATGTGGAAAAATGGCTCTTTCGGCGGCCAGGTGTCCAGTTTCAGTTTGACAGCATAGCTGGAAGTGGCGTAGATTCAAATTTTCAGCGCAACAGACCCGCATCCACATGTTAATCATAGTTAATTGAAAGAGAAAGGATCGAACCATGGCAGAAAAAGGCAGCAAACCCAAGAAACTTTCTATGTCCAGCACCAAAAAGGAGTTGCTGGAGGCATACAATACCCTTTTGAAGGAATTGGAGAAGAAGGCTGAGGCCGAGTTGAAGCCGGAGGAGAAAAAGGCGGAAAAGAAGGCCAGAGAGGTGGTCAAGGTGGCCCAGGAACTCTCATCCGAGGGAATTGTCCAGAATATCGGCAATCTGCGAACAGACATAGGCAAACTGTTGAGTCAGATTTCGGACAGCCTCGAGCAAGAAGTTCTGAGGTTCCAGAATGTCTGCCAGGCAATCGAGGTCAAAGAAAAAGAACTGGAAGAGATCTACGGCATTGAAAAGGCGGCAGCTTCGCTAGCTGCCCTGATTGAAGCGCAGCAGAAGCAGAGGCTCGAATTCGAGCAAGAAATGGCCAGCACTAGAAAGGAACTGCAGGAAGAGATAAACGAGACGCGGGCACAGTGGCGCAAAGAAAAACAGGAATGGGAGGAGCAGTTCAAGAAGCAGAAAAAAGAGATGGAGGAGGCGCGGAAGCGAGAAAAGGCAGAGTTTGACTACGCCTTTGCCAGGCAGAAGCAGCTGGCCGAAGACAAGTTCGCAGACGAACAGTCCAAGTGGGAGCATGAATTTGCGCTCAGGAAGGAACAACTGGAAAGAGAACTGACTGAAAGAGAAAAGGCCATATCTGAAAAGGAAAAGGAGTTAGATGAACTCCAGAAGAAAGTTGCCGCCTTCCCCAGAGAGCTGGAGGCAGCAGTGAGCAAAGCAGTGAAGGAGACCACTGAAAGACTTGAACTTGCAGCAGGCAACAGGGAGGAATTGCTGAAGAAAGAGTTCGACGGCGAAAGAAATGTGCTCACCACCCGCATAGAAGCTCTCGAAAAAACAGTAAAGGATCAACGTGAGCAAATTACCAAGCTGTCACAGCAGCTCGACAAAGCATACAAGAAAGTCGAAGACATTGCTGTCAAGACAATCGAGGGGGCAGCCAATCTGCAATCTTTGACAAGTCTGCAGCAGATCCTGGGAGATCAGGCAAGAAAGTCTTCCCAGGAATAACTCCAGGGAGGAGAGCACAGCAAAGAGGGACGAACAACTCCAGTAACCCGCTAGTCTTGAACTGGAAATACCCGGAGCATAATGAAATTATTCAATATTCTGGCTGTGTTGCTTACCCTGTCAGCCGGCTTCAGTTATATCAACCACCGCTTTATCCGGCTGCCGACAACCATCGGTATCATGGTCATCGCCCTGCTGGTCTCGCTGGGCTTGATTGCCATGGAACCCCTGGGGTTCGGCCTCAAAGAAGACGCCCAGCTCCTGCTGCACAACGTGGATTTTGACGAGACTTTGCTGCACGGCATGCTCAGTTTCCTGTTGTTCGCCGGGGCCCTGCATGTGAACCTGGAGGATCTGGCGAGACAAAAGTACATTATCAGCATCCTGGCTACTCTGGGAGTGGTTGGCTCAACCTTTATCATGGGCAGTGCCACCTGGTGGGTACTGGGAGCTTTACATATTGATTTGCCTTTCATCTACTGCCTTCTGTTCGGCGCCCTTATCTCACCCACGGACCCGATTGCGGTGATGGGCATCTTGAAAAAGGCCGGAGTGCCTGCAAGCCTTGAAACCAAGATTACCGGCGAGTCTCTGTTCAACGACGGGGTGGCAGTGGTCATATTTCTGGTCATTCTTGAAATAGCCACCGGATATCAGCAGGTTACCGCAGCCACTGTAGCTGCTCTGTTTATCAAGGAAGCTGTCGGAGGAGTGTTATTCGGTCTGCTTATCGGGGCGGTTGCCTACTGGATGCTGAAAAGCATCGAAAATTATCAGGTGGAGATAATGATCACCCTGGCCCTGGTAACCGGCGGCTTCGCGCTGGCCGAGGTACTGCACCTATCCGGTCCCATTGCCATTGTGGTGGCTGGCCTGCTGATTGGCAACCACGGCCGCATGCTGGCCATGTCCGACACAGTCCGCTATCATCTCGACACCTTCTGGGAGCTGGTGGATGAAATCTTGAATGCCGTGCTCTTCGTGCTGATCGGCCTCGAGGTTTTGCTTCTGAGGTTCAACCGTGCCTATATTTTCGCCGGCATCATTCTCATTGTTCTTCTGCTGCTCTCTCGCTTTGTCTGTGTTGGCATTCCAGTAGTGATCCTCAGGCACTTTCGAACCTTCAGCCCCAATGTGATCAGGATCCTCACCTGGGGCGGCTTGCGGGGAGGCATATCCGTCGCCCTGGCCCTGTCCCTCCCCGCCGGCCCGAACCGGGAGCCCATCCTGGCCATCACCTATATAATTGTGGTCTTCTCCATCATCGTCCAGGGTCTGACCGTGGGCAAACTGGTCAAAGCAAAAGAGTCCTCGCCTGGAGCGCCCAGGGCCGCTACAAAAAAGGCCCCTTGAAAAGGGGCCTACTCTGGCAATAATACAGAAAAAATTCTGTTACTATCCTGATTTTCCTTCCTCTGCGACCTTGATGCGGGCAATAGCTCTCTTGAGGGCAGCCTCGGCTCTGGCAAAATCGATATCTTCGGTGCGCTCCTTCAAACGTCTCTCTGCACGCTCCCTGGCAGCCAGAGCCCGTTCCAGATCAATATCAGTAGGTCGTTCAGCAGCGGTAGCAAGCACAGTAACCTTGGTGGGCAGCACCTCGGCGTAGCCCCCACTAATAGCCACCCTTTCAACCTGATTGCCAATCCGGTAGCGCAGCTCACCCGGTTGCAATTGAACCAGATAGGGGATGTGGTTGTACAACACGCCGAACTCACCGAGAAATCCCGGTCCCACAACTATCTCAGCCTCCGCACTAATTACCGTGCGTTCAGGAGTAACCACTTCGAGATGAAGAAGTTTTTCTGCCATCAGCTCACCACCACTCTATAAGCAAAAACAGGTCATATCGCTATAAACATAAACCTCAAAAGCGGGCTGTTACTCGGCATCAGCCATTGTCTGGGCTTTTTCTACCACCTCTTCGATGCCGCCCACCATGTAGAAGGCCTGCTCTGGCAAATCGTCATGCTTGCCATCAACAATTTCCCGGAAGGCTCGGATAGTGTCCTCCACCTTGACATACTTGCCGGCAGTGCCGGTAAACTGCTCAGCCACGTGGAAAGGCTGGCTCAGGAAACGTTGAATCTTCCTCGCCCGGCCCACGACAATCTTGTCTTCTTCCGAAAGCTCGTCCATGCCAAGGATGGCGATGATATCCTGCAGATCCTTGTATTTCTGCAAAATCATTTGCACGTCACGAGCCGTGCGGTAGTGCTCCTCTCCGAGTACGTTCGGATCCAGAATACGCGAGGTGGAATCCAACGGATCCACAGCAGGATAGATGCCGAGCTCCACGATCTGCCGCGACAGCACCACGGTGCCGTCAAGGTGGGCAAAGGTGGTAGCCGGCGCCGGGTCGGTGAGATCGTCTGCAGGCACGTAGACGCACTGCACTGCTGTGATGGAACCCTTGGTGGTAGAGGTAATGCGCTCCTGCAGTTCTCCCAGGTCAGTTCCCAGAGTAGGCTGATAACCAACCGCCGAGGGCATGCGTCCCAGCAGGGCTGAAACTTCCGCGCCTGCCTGGGTAAAGCGGAATATGTTGTCGATGAAAAGGAGAACGTCCTGGCCTTCCTCATCCCTGAAATATTCAGCCTGAGTTAGAGCAGAAAGGGCTACCCGCGCTCGGGCGCCGGGCGGCTCTGTCATCTGGCCGTACACCAGGGCCGCCATGGGCAACACTCCTGATTCCTTCATTTCCAGGTAGAGATCGTTGCCTTCACGCGTGCGTTCACCCACGCCGGCAAACACTGAAATACCTTTGTGCTGCATGGCGATGTTGTGGATCATTTCCATCATGATGACGGTCTTGCCCACCCCGGCACCGCCGAACATCCCCATTTTGCCGCCACGGGGAAATGGCACCAGCAGGTCGATGACCTTGACCCCTGTTTCCAGGACTCGCACAGAAGTATCCTGCTCGGTGAATCCTGGAGCTGCCCGGTGAATCGGCGCGTATTTTTCAGACTCCACTGGTCCAAGCCCGTCAACCGGACGTCCTATGACGTTGAGCACCCGGCCGAGACTCGTTTTGCCCACGGGCATCTGGATTGGGGCGCCGGTGTCCTTTGCCGGCATACCCCGGACCAGTCCGTCGGTAGTATCCATTCCCACGCAGCGCACCACATTGTCTCCAAGGTGCTGGGCCACTTCCACGATGAGGTTGCCTTCCTCGTCGCTGATGCTCGGGTTGGAAATGGCTAGGGCGTTGAGAATCTGTGGGAGCTGACCTTCAGGAAACTCCACATCCACAACGTTGCCGATGACCTGCACGATTTTTCCGATACTCATGGATCCTCCTCATAAAGCAAAGACAAGATCTTTACTTTTTCACTTCTTTAAAGCCTCTACACCACCAACAATATCCATAAGCTCCTTGGTAATAGCAGCCTGTCTCGCTTTATTGTAAACGAGCGTCAGATCTCGGACCATTTCCCGGCAGTTGTTGACCGCATTGTCCATAGCTGTCATCCGGGCGGCGTGCTCACTCACGGCGGTCTGGAAAAATGCCTCGAGCAGTTCCAGATGGATGAAGTTTGGCAGCAGATCGTTCAACACCTCTTGCCGGGAGGGTTCAAAGAGATACTCCAGCTGTTCGAGACCCTCTTCACCATTGGCCTCCGGCGTTATGGGAAGAAGCTTCTTGAGAGTGGGCCTCTGGGTAACCATGTTCACGAAATGTGAATAGTAGAGATAGACCTCGTCAACCTCATGGCTCAGGAACAACTCGATAAGCTCTTCCCCCAGGGAGCGGGCCTTGTTGTAGTTGGGCTTGTCCAGCATTTGCGTGTATGTCGCCCTTATCTCCACCTTGCGCCGTCTGAAGTAATCACCGCCCTTGCGGCCGATGGTGGTAAGAGAAACCGAGAGTCCCTCTGCTGTCTTTTCATTCATGAAACCTTCTGCGGCTGCAATGAGGTTGGTGTTAAACGCCCCGCAAAGGCCTCGATCAGCAGTAAGAGAAACGAGTTCTACTCGCACCACCTCCTCATGAGGCATGAGCAGAGGAAATCCCTCCGGCTCCACTCCTGAGGCCACTCGGTTCATGATCTCGGTGAGCTGCCGGGCATAGGGAACAAATTGCTCGAGCAATTGCTGCGTGACGCGCAGCCTGGAAGCAGCCACCATATTCATGGCCCGGGTAATCTGCTGGGTCTTCTTTACCGCCTCGATTTTCCGCTTGATATCGCGTAGAGTTGCCATAGAGTGCTTCTCTCGTTTTCCTAGGCTGCAACCTCAAAGATCTCGTCGAACTCGTTCAGCGCTTTTGTCATTTTCTCGTCCAGCTCGTCCCTGATCTCTTTCTTCTCTTTGAGCTCCTCGTAGATCTCCGGATGCTTCTGCTCTATGAATTCCAGCATCTTTTCTTCGTACTCGCCAACTTTTTCCACCGGGTACTTATCCAGAAAACCGCGGGTACCCGAATATATGGACATTACCTGCTTCTCGGCTGGCATCGGCCTGTACTGCGGCTGTTTGAGCAGTTCAACCAACCGCATACCTCTGTTGAGTTGTGCCTGGGTGGATTTGTCCAGGTCGCTGCCGAACTTGGCAAAGGCTTCCAGTTCACGGAACTGGGCCAGGTCGAGCCGCAGACGCCCGGCCACCTGCTTCATGGCCTTTATTTGCGCCGCGCCACCCACGCGAGAGACCGACAGACCAACGTTGATCGCCGGCCGCACACCAGAAAAGAACAAACCTGGCTCCAGATAAATCTGCCCATCAGTAATTGAGATGACGTTTGTGGGAATGTAGGCGGATACGTCGCCGGCCTGGGTCTCGATAATGGGCAGGGCCGTCAGGGAGCCGCCACCTTTCTTGTACCTGGAATCCAGCTCCGGAGCATTGTCAGCCAGTTTGGCAGCCCTTTCCAGAAGCCGCGAGTGATTGTAGAAAATGTCTCCTGGATAGGCCTCACGTGCCGGCGGCCGCCGCAGCAGCAGGGAGATCTGCCGGTAGGCGGCAGCCTGCTTGGAAAGATCGTCGTAAATGATGAGGGCATGTTGGCCTCTATCCCGGTAGTACTCTCCCATGGCGCAGCCCGCATAGGGAGCAATGTATTGCAACGAGGCTGGATCACTGGCACAGGCGGAAACCACAATAGTGTAGTCCATGGCACCGTGCCGCCGCAAGGTCTCCACAACTTGCGCCACAGTAGATTTTTTCTGACCAACGGCAACGTAGATGCAGATTACATCCTGGCCCTTCTGATTGATAATGGCATCCACACCGATGGCGGTCTTGCCGATCTGACGGTCACCGATAATCAGCTCCCTCTGGCCCCGGCCAACTGGAGTCATGGCATCGATAGCCTTGAGCCCCGTATACATGGGTTCGTTCACTGGCTGCCGGTGAATAACGCCGGGGGCGATCCTTTCGATGCGGGCAAATTCCTTGGCCTCTATAGGACCTTTGCCGTCCAGGGGCTGCCCCACAGGGTCAACAATCCTGCCCATAACTGCATCGCCCACCGGCACCTCGGCAATGCGGCCTGTGCGTTTTACGACGGCGCCCTCCTTGATGAGAGTATCCTCGCCCATGATGGCACAACCCACATTGTCTTCTTCCAGGTTGAGCGCCAGACCATAGACGCTGCCATGTTCAGTGGGAAACTCCAGCAATTCCATGGCCATGCACTTTTCCACCCCGTAGACGCGGGCAATGCCGTCACCCACGGAGAGCACGGTGCCGGTCTCGCTCAGCTCGACCTTCTTGTCATAGTCCTTGATCTGTTCCCTGATAATCTGACTGATTTCTTCGGCCCTGATTTCCATCGGCTCGCCTCACCCCTTCATCAAGTTTTCTTTAATGCTCATTAGCTGCGTTTTCACGCTCCCATCGAACACAAGATCTCCAACCCGAGCCACCACACCGCCTATGAGCTCCGGGTCTTGCTCCGTTTCCACCATAATTGATCGCCCTGTCACCTTTTCCAGGGCGGCTTTGATATTCTCTACCGCTTCATCTGGCAGCGGCGCAGCACTTATGACCTTTGCCCTGCTCACATTGGCCAGATCATCGAGCAGCTTCTGATAATATGTCCTCACGTCAGCGATGATCTGCAACCGGTTTTTTTCAATCATCAGGTCGACAAGTGCTCCAAACACAGGCGTGAATTCCATCTTCTGGATCACAGTGCGACAAATAGCCTTGCGGTTCTCCTTTGGATAGAGCGGATTGGAGACCGCATCAGCAAACTCCGGATTCTGCAGCCAGAAGTCCACAAACCTGTTCAGTTCTTCTCCATACAGTTGACGATTCCCGTCCTGTTCACCGAGTGTCAGGAGGGCCCTCGCATACCTCTTGGCCAAAATCTGACTTGTCACTTGGTCTCCACCACCTTCGTCATGAAGTCATTCACCAGCTTCTGCTGATCCTCAGGTTCTATCTTCTCTTTCAGCACCTTTTCAGCAGTGGCCACTGAAAGTTCGGCGATCTCTTGTTGCAGCGACGCCTTGGCTGTCTTGATTTCCTGTTGGATCGCCAGTTCAGCCTGCTGGCGGATTTCAGCGGCCGCTTTTTCAGCACTGGCGATTATTTTTGCCTTTTCAGCTTCACCCTGCTCGATATATTCTTGAATGATGCGCTCTGTTTCCTTGTCCAATTGCGCCAATTTCTGGTTGTATTCCTGAAAAGTCTTTTCTGCTTCCTGTTTCTTGGCTTTCAACTCAGCAAGGGTGCCAGCAATGGTTTGCGTGCGTTTGGCAAAAAACTGTTTGATGGGTTTGCGCGCTACATAATAGAGTATTCCCACCAGAAGTGAAAAGTTCAGCACCCGAAACCAGAAATCCGGCCATTTGGAAGTCCCTCCATGACCACCTGCCTCTGCTGCCCACGACGTACCTAGCCAGAAAAGCACCAGAAGAACCGCCCAGATAACTAACGGCAACATTCCAGGTGATCTTCTGCGCTTCACCTCAATCATTGAATGCTCCTCCCAAGAATCTTTTCCGCCACGGCCAGAGAAAATACTTGAACCTGCTCCTGCAATCGTTCCCGCGCCTCTTCGATCTCTTTTGCAATCTGAGCTCGTATCTCTTCAGTTCTTTCATGGGCTTGTCGGGAAGATTCGTCAAGGAGTTGCGCCTCCACGGCCTGGCCCTCTTCTTTCATGCTCTGTACTTTGGCTAGCCCCTCTTTTCTCGCCTCAATGATCTTTTGCTGGAATTGTTCCATGGCCTCCTGGGCTTGGTTGGTCATGGTAGTGATATCGCTATTGAAGGTATCGACAACCTGGTTTCGTTCCTTGATTATACCCCGGATTGGCCTGAAAAGAATAAGATTCAAGATGTACAGCAGGATAAGAAAGTTGACCATCTGAATCAGGAGGGTGACATTTACATTGATCATCTCTTCACTCTCCAAGCCGCCATGCAAGAGGAGATAAGAATATCTCCTTGTTAAATCCGTAACAATCTCTGAACCTTATCTGCCCCAAAATCGTGCGCCCGCTCTTACGGCAACTCTCTGATGCAAGTGCTTAAGGGACAGGTGACAAAACTTCTAATCGCAAATGAGAGAAAAAACGAGGAATGAAAACCGCTCTGTGTCTTTACGGAAGCCCTTATTAGCATACTAGATTTCATATTGCAAGAAAAAAAGTAAAAAAAATCACAATGCCTTTTTTGAATGCTACAAGGGTATTTTTTACTTTTGAAAAAGGAATTTCCGCATCCCCACATTGAGCAGGAGACCAATGCTTCCCATAGTCACCAGAACTGAAGAGCCGCCGTAACTCACCAGCGGCAGGGGTATGCCCACCACAGGGAGAAGCCCGAGCACCATGGCAATGTTTACCACCACATGCCAGAAAATAGTGGCTGCTATGCCGAAAGCCAGCAAGGCACCGAAATGATCTCGCGACCTTCGGGCAACGTCCAGAGCCCGCAGGAGCAGGCAGAGAAAGAGACCGAGAAGGAGGAGACTGCCCACAAAGCCCCACTCTTCGGCCAATACTGAGAAGACGAAATCAGTATGATGCTCTGGAATAAACTGCAGCTGGCTCTGAGTGCCGTGCAGAAAGCCCTTGCCCAGGAGCTGCCCAGAACCCACAGCGATTTTGGACTGTATAATATGGTAGCCGGCCCCCAGGGGATCTCTGCCAGGATCCAACAGGGTTAGAATTCTCTGGCGCTGATAGTCTTTGAGCAGAAACCAGAAAAGAGGCAAAGAGCCGAGAGCACAGGTCCCGAGAAGCAGCAGGGAGTTGCGGTGTACGCCAACGAAAAGAACCAGCGAGGCACTTATGATAAGCAGAAGCATGGCAGTGCCCAGATCCGGCTGCATAGCGATCAGCAATACTGGCAGCATCACTATGACTGCTGGCAGGGCGAGCTCTCGCAGTCGATAGGCCTTGCTCCTTTCTCGACGGCAGAAAAAACGCGCCAGGGCAATAACGAGCAGGGGCTTCATAATCTCCGAGGGTTGGAAGGCCAACATGCCAAGGTCCAGCCACCTTCTGGAGCCCGAAACAGTCTTGCCAAAGAGCAGCACGGCAAGCAACAACAGCAGGCCAAGCAGATACATGGGATAGGCGAACCGTTCCAGCCAGCGATAGTCCAGGGCAAAGGCCACCACCATCACCACAATTCCCAGCGCCAACCAGTAAAGCTGCCGCTGAAAGGCGCCGCTGTATTCCCTGCCGCCAGAATCCACAGCACTGTAAAGGGTGAGCAACCCCACCACTATTACGGTCAGGCTCAGGAACAGCAGGAGCCAGTCAAAATTCTGCACCAGACGCCGATCGATCACCTTACTTCTCCGCAAGCCGACTCAGTGCATGTTTTTACAAATATTCTGAAACGTCCACGCCCACAGTCAATAGCAGCATTTTCAGAACGCTTGATTACCATGAGCCAGCCTCTGATCGCTATTGAAGAACTCTTCCATGAGCTCCCTTGCCAGCGGCGCTGCAGCCGAACCGCCGTGGCCGCCATGCTCAATCAGCACAGCAACCACAATCTGAGCCTTTTCTGCCGGGGCATAGGCCACAAACCAGGCATGATCGCGAAAGGCGTACGGAATCTCCTCCAGGTCTTCCTTCTTCTTTTCATCCTTGGCCATCTTGACCACCTGCGCCGTACCAGTCTTGCCGGCAACCTGGATGCCTGGCAGTCGTGCAGCTCGCCCGGTGCCCCTCGGATCCTCGACCACCCCCACTAGCGCCTGCTGCAAGAACTCGAGGGTACTCTGGCTGACTCCCACACTGCCCCTTATTTCCGGGGAAATCTCACGAAGTGTCTCGCCGCTGGCACTCACCACTCTCTGTACCACTCGCGGTCTCAACAGCTTGCCGCCATTGGCAATGGCGCTGTACAGTACTGCCATCTGGATGGGGGTGACCAGAACAAATCCCTGCCCTATGGCCATGATAAGGTTCTCCCCTCCCTGCCAGGGAACACCAAAGCGCTTCAGCTTCCAGGCTGGCGTCGGGATCAGCCCGCGAGCCTCGTTCTTGAGGCGTATACCAGTGCGGCTGCCGAGACCGAATTTCCGGGCATATTTAGCCATCCGCTTTACCCCAAGCTTCTGGCCCAACTGATAAAAGTAAATATCGCAGGAGCGCACCAGGGCTTCATGAAGAGCTATCTCACCGTGGCCCCATTTGCGCCAGCAGCGATAGGTCTGATTGCCCAGTCGATACCGGCCATAGCAAACGAGCCTGGTGTCAGGGGTAGCCTCATGCTCTTCAAGGGCAGCGGCAGCCACCACTACTTTAAAGGTAGAACCCGGAGGGTACTGAGCCTGAATGGCTTTGTTCTGAAGCGGCCGCGCTGGATCATTGACTATTGTCTGCCATTGCTTGGCCGAGAAGCCGCGAACGAATTCATTCTGATCGAAGGTTGGGCTGCTGGCCAGTGCAAGAATGTCACCATTGTTGGGGTCCATGGCCACAATCGCCCCGGCCTTGCCAGCGAGAAGTTCTTCGGCCTTGCGCTGCAGCCCGGCGTCAAGAGCGAGAACCAGATTGTGGCCCGGCAGTGGCTTTACCTCGTCGAGTACTCTCAGTTGACGTCCAGAGGCATCAACCTCCACCTGACGCCCTCCCCGCTGGCCGTTGAGCTCCTTCTCCCACTCGAGCTCCACACCATATTTCCCCAGATAATCACCAGACTTGTAGCCGCGGTAGCGAGGATCTTTCAACTGAGACTCCTCGATTTCGCCCAGATAGCCGAGGAGATGAGCTGCAAATGCCGGCCGAGTATATCCTCTTTTTGCCTCGATCTGCACAATGACACCGGGCAGGTAAAACCGGCGGCTTTCCACCAGGGCCAATTGGTCTCGAGTCATATCCCGTTGGATTACCCTGGGACGGAATGGCGGCCCTCCCCTGGTTGTCCCTATTTGCTCGAGCAGTTTTTTCTCGTCAATACCAGGAATTCCAGCCAACTCCCGCAAACAGGTATCCGGATCTTTGACATCTTCAGGAATGATCGCCAGATTGAAGGCCGGCCTGTTGTCCACCAGGATTTCGCCGTTGCGGTCAAAGATAATACCTCGGGGAGGAGGAACATCTTCCAGCCGTATTCTGTTATGCTCGGACAGCTTGCGGTAATAATCTCCCTTTAACAGTTGCAAGTACCAGAGCCTGAGACTGAGTATGGCAAAAATGGCAATGATCACACAAAAGGCCACCTGGAAGCGCTTTCGTTCCAACTCCTGATCAGACACATCTACAGGGCGCAATACACTCATACTTCGTGGAACTCTCCGTGCTTGCCGAATCGCTCGGACCAGACCTCTAGCTCGTCCAGACAGTAAAGCAGAAGGGGTCCGAGGAAAAGGATCACCAGGGTCCGTCCTAATCCCACATGCAGCAGATATGCCGAAGCAAATAATTCCGGAGTCTGCAATTTCATTACCGCCAGCATAGCCGCCGTTTGAGCCAGGGAGCAACAACCGAGAAAGGCGGCCTGATATCTGCGGCTTTGCAAATTCAGGCTCTGTCTGAAAAAGAACACAAAGAGTGCCACCACTGGATAGAAAATAGTGAAAAAGCCTGTGCCCGGAGGAAGTCCTGTATCCACCAACAGCCCGGCCACGATGCTGATCAGCAAGCCCGTCTCCTCTCCATGGGTCAAATTGGCATGAACCACCAGCACCAGAAAGAGATCAGGGCAGAATGCTGCCGGCAGTATCTCGGCAAACACTGCAGACTGCAGGATATAGGCAACAAAAAGCATGCAAGTGTATAGCAAAAACCGCCGCACTACTCACCTTCCTGAGGGCCCCTTATCTGCTGCAGATCTTCTGGTGGCGGCTGCAATACAACCAGCACCTCCTCGAGGCGGCTAAAATCAACAGTGGGAATCACCTCAACTTCCTGAAACAGACCGGCATCGCCGCGCACCACTCTGTCCACCCGGCCGAGAAGGATACCTTTAGGGAAGACGCCATCCATGCCTGAAGATATGATTTCATCCCCCAGGCGCACTTCTTCGTTGCGCCTGACATACTTCAGTCGGCAGCTGCCGTCTCCAGTTCCTACCAGCACTCCACGGGATCGCGTCCGCTGCACCAGGCTGTCAACCGCACTGTTCCTGTCGATAATCAACAGGACCTTGGCATGGTGACGGCTGGCACCAATCACTCTGCCTACCAGTCCGGCAGCGTTGACCACCGCCAGGTCTCTGACCACACCGTCCACCCTGCCCTTGTCTATCAGCACCGTCTGGAACCAGCCCGAGGGGTCAGAGGCTACCACCTCCGCAGGCAAGAGCGGTGTCGTCATGGCCTGCTTGAAATCAAGCAATGCCCTGAGCCTCTGATTGGCAAGTTCGGCCTCCTGAAGGCGGTTCAACTCTGCCTTGAGCTCTGCAAGCCGCTGGCGGAGCTCTTCATTGTCTTTCTGGAGTCCAACAAGATAGAAATAGCCCCGCCAGACGTCTCCGATAGTGCTCACCACCACGTGCACTGCCTTTTGCACCGGGGCCGTGACGGTCACCACCAGCCTCTCGACAAAACTCAAACCTTCTTTGCTGTGGAGTCTTACGGAAAGCAAGCTGAGGGCAATAAAAAAAATGAGGATAGGAAAAAAAATCTTGCGCAGTTGTCTGGTCACCGCCACCCTGGTCCCCTGAACTCATAGCAGGAATTGTGAGCCTTGCTTCCTCTGCCCCACCATTTCAGGGATATCGTCTAGCGTTAAATCATTACCTCTCTGAGAATGTCAATATTGTCGAGGGCTCTGCCGGAGCCGAGCACAACTGTGGAAAGAGGGTCCTCAGTAATAGTAATGGGCAGCCCCGTTTCTTCTCGGAGAAGCTTGTCAAGGTTTTTGAGCAGAGCTCCTCCACCAGTGAGCACTATGCCCCGGTCTACTATATCGGCAGCCAGTTCTGGCGGTGTTTGCTCTAGAGCTATCTTAACCGTTTCCACAATGGTTTCAATTTGTTCGGTTATGGATTCCCGAACCTCGTCCGAGTCAATTTCAAGGATTTTGGGAATCCCTGACACCAGATCGCGGCCTTTGATCTGCATGCGCTCGACCTTGTCGACCTGAAAGGCGTTGCCGATGGTGGTCTTGATCAGTTCGGCTGTCCGCTCGCCGATCAATAGATTGTATTTCCGCTTGATATGCTGCAGAATCGCCTCATCCATCTTGTCGCCCCCTACCCGAACAGACTTGCTGTAGACGATGCCTGCCAGGGAGATTACTGCCACTTCAGTGGTGCCGCCGCCGATATCCACTACCATGTTGCTGGTGGGCTCGGTGATGGGCAAGCCTGCGCCAATGGCTGCAGCCATAGGCTCCTCGATGAGAAACACCTCGCGCGCTCCGGCTGACTCTGCTGACTCGCGTACTGCCCTCTTTTCCACCTGCGTGATCCCGGAAGGAACGCAGACAATGATCCGGGGCCGTATGAGGGTGCGCCGGTTGTGCACTTTCCTGATGAAA
>JAFDGZ010000045.1 GCA_019309045.1 Deltaproteobacteria bacterium
CTTCTCCAATCCGGGCAGAGACTATTGTCTCTGGCACGGTGATCACTTCCGATGGCATGGTGGTGGCAAGCGGAGTTGTAGCACTTGAACAGGGAGAATTGCACAACAACAATTTCAAGGTCGGCGGCATAATTGGACGAGACGGACGTTTCAAGATTCCTCTTCCAACTGGCGGCCCCTGGGGCTTGCATGTGTACAGCCAGGGCTACCTCTACTTTCCTCTGCAGATTACCGTAGAAGAAAACCAGGAAAACGTTATTCCGGTGGTGCTCCCCCTGGACGGCAATGCTGCGGACGACCCCCAGCTCTCCAATATACACTTTGAGGACATGGCGGGTAAATACTTTCGCCTGCGCCTGACAGTCAAAGACGACAATCACAATCTCGGCCCTCAGGTGTTGGCCATAGACGCACGACATCACAGGAGCTATCGTCTCTTGCCGACCGCTGGAGATCTTGCGGACAAGAAGGCGGCCTTCCCTGAAGGCGAATATCTTTCTCCTGAGATAGAGGGGAAACTCGAAACTGTTGACAAGAGCAACTGGTTCTTCGTGGCCGCCGACCACCAGTGCAGCAATGGCGTCATTTATAATGGCCTAAATCAGTCCATATACCGCCCGCCTGCGACGAACCCGGAGCCACTCCGTTGCGAAATCCCAGGCATCTGGAAGTCCAACTTCGACAAGACCTATCACTTTCGCACTGTTGGACCAGACCGCTTTACTGGTGAGCAATTGGAGGGCACTTTGACCATCAAGGATGTCTTGAAAAAAAATGGCAGGGTGCTGATCACTTTTGTCTACCACAGAGAAGAAGGCACAGCCGATCTGGCCTTGCAGTGCACAGAGAGAGGCGTGCAACTCAAGGGCCCATTTCGATTTCCTGCTTCCGGGAGAAAAGGCATGTGGCTATTCACCAAGCTCAACAACGACAAAACTCCACCGTCCGGCGCTGCAATTTTTCAGCAAAACTGTGCGGTGTGCCACTTCGCAGACACTGAGGAGCGCAAGGTGGGTCCCGGCCTGCTCGGTCTGTTTCAGCGGAAGGTGCTGAGCAATGGCAAGCCCGTGAGTGAGACTGCCATAGTGAGGCAAATCAGGGAAGGGGGAGGGGGAATGCCTCCCTTTTCCCAGCTGAAGGAGGAAGATATACAGTCTCTCGCTGAATACTTGAAAACCCTCTGAGAGAGGGATCTCCTGTTCCAGCACTGGGGGGAAATTACACTATTGCTGTTCAACGCTTGTTCAATGCCCTGACAGTATAATCATAGATTTCCTTCGCCTCTTTTTCAGAAAGTTTGCTGGCAGAGAAAGGGGGCATGAGAGTGGTGGAGCCATCCCTTGCCCTGGGCTGGCGAAGGTAGCGAAGAAATTTTTTGAAGTCTGCCAGTTGCGGTGCATTGTGCAGAGGAAGATTAGCTTTGAAAATGTTTCCACCTTTTGGATGACATGAAGCGCAATGGGTGGTGAACTGGGCCGCATCCACCCCGTTGTCTGGAGCTTCATCCGCGATGACTCCTTTGCTCGTACCAAATACCAGTTCTCCACCGTAGTATCCCAGGGCAGCTACCGTGAGCAGACAGAGAAAGTAAATCAGCAGAATTCCAGTGGAGACTCTGTCTCGTTTCGGCCTTCGGGATACTGCCAGCAAGAGAAGTATAAGGAGAAATGCCGCTAACCCCAGCTTCATTTTTATGGGAAATATCCAGGCGCCGGCATAGTAGTGCTGCCAGTCCAGGTAGCCCAGGAGCACTGTGGGGAAAACACCGAGCAGCGCCAGTATGGCACAGTAGCGGGAGGTGATGGCAAGATTCGAGCGCCGCAAGGCCCATGCTCCCAGACCAAAGAGAAAGGCCCCCATGACCATACCCACAGGCACATGAGTCAGGGGCGGATGGATTGGATGAGTGTAGCCAATTCTCGCCAGACTCTGGTAGAGAAACTCCATCATGTCGGCCTCCCTTGCTCTGGTGACGCTCAGAAATCGCCAACTGAAGGACTGGGACTGGGACTGTGTAACCTTATGCCGAGCGCATTGCTGTGGTCAAGTATAAAAAAATCCAAGAAAATCTGCTTAACAGAATGGCACCTTTACGTTTCATCCTAGGCATCCTCACCGCATTGACTGTCCTCTGTGCAGCCTCTACACCACAAAACAGTCTTTGCGGGCAGAGTAACAACTTGCCAACGGACTTTCTGCAGATCAGGCAGTTTCGCCTGTTGCGAGCGCCGCAGCAGATTGTTCACTGGTCTTACCGATACCTGAACAGATCTTTTCCCCTGCCCCGTTACCGTACTCCGCAAGGGAAACCTCTTCCAGGATGGCACTCTGTGAAAGTAAGGACTCGCAGATTTTTCACAAACCAGAGCGCCAGGGTATACTACAGAGTGCGGGACCTCCAGCACACCTCTCCCTCTCCAGCCAGCCCTTCTGACGGCTCCACTTTAAGGATCTGGCCGGTTGGCACTATCCTCGTGCTGGAGACATTCAAAGGAGATGGGGCCCTTTCCCTCGAGCAGGCCCCTCTTGCAATTGACTGCAGCCGCAAATTTCAGCCAGCTGACCGCCTCTTTCCTCAACAGACACTCTTTGCCGGTGAGTGGTGCTATCAGCGCTTCAATGCTCAGGGAAAGAGGGTGCCTATGCCGGGTGGGGCAGCCGCCTGCCACCAATGCCACCAGACGGCATTTTCTCTGACCGGCGATCTTGTTTTCACTGCATTTCCCACAAAGTAGTTGCTGGAGGCGCTCACCTGTCATCCCAGGCCGAGCTGAGCAGGGGCCGATAAGATTTTCTCTCCACCCTTTTCAGGTACCCCAGGAGCTCCCTTTCCAGCTCAGCTGCCACCTGAGGTTCTTCCTGGAGCAGATTCTTTTTCTCCTGCGGGTCAGCAACAATATTGAAGAGCTGCAGCACATCGAACTCCGGAAAGTACACCAGTTTCCACTGCCAATTATGATAGAAAAAATAGCGCCGCTTGAATGAAGCCCGGCCCACCACATCACGGTTCAGGTATCGCTGCCGCTCCTGTCCCAAAAGCAAAGGAACAAGAGAGATGCCCATGTGTGGGTCCTCAAAAGGCGGAGACAGAGAGTAGCCAGCCAGTTCCACAATGGTGGGAACCATGTCGGCAGCAACCACAGGAACATCTTCTACTCTTGCTCGCATCGTGTGAGTCAACAGGATTAGGGGAATTCGCAGTTCTTCTTCGTACAGGGTATGGCCGTGAAGGCTGGCTCCATGTTCCCAGAACTGTTCTCCGTGGTCCGAGGTAAGCAGGATGACCGTGCGTTCATAGATCCCTTTATTTTCGAGCCAATGGATGAAGCGGGCAAAGGAGCGGTCAACATATGACACATTATTGTCGTAAAGATCCCTGGGGCTGTTGCCGAAATCGAGGCCATCCTCTTTTTTCCACAGGTCGTTGTGCACGTCCATTAAATGGAGGAAACAGAGGAACCTCTCCTCTGCTGCCAGAGAATCTATAGCCTCTTCAGCCCAATGAAATACTTCGTCTGCAGGAACAGATCGCCAATTTTCTCCTGAACGGTTACCCCCCAGTTCAATGACGGGATAGTTGGGCGGGAATATGAACCTTGGTCCGAAGTCTCTTACCACCATTGCTCTGTTGATATTCTCAGCCCTGGCCAGCTTGAAGTATACATTTTCCTTGTAAAGATGCGGTCCATAGAGAGCAAAGCGACTCCTGCCGGCCACCATGAAGGGAAATGCTGCAAAGGTGCCGCCTCCCTGGCTGTAGGCGCGCCGAAAAGAAATGGCTTCACTCTCAGCCCAGTTATCCAGAAAAGGAGTAAGATTGCGTGGATAGCCGGCAGAGTGAAAAGCATCGCCACGCAAACCATCCACCACTATCACCACAAGATTGAAATTCCTGGGGAGTAAAGATGGCGCCACTTTTTTCAAGGTCCAGGGATGCGGCCAGGGGTCGGGGGCTTGCAGTTGCGCGGGATCTTGTCCTAATCTGATCCAATGTCCGACATCCACAGCAGCTGCCAGATTTCTGGCATAAATAGCATCCACTCTGGCCAACTCCCTGAACTGCAAAATAGCGCCTTTGGTCTCGGGGTATTTTTCCAGGACCGCAAAAGGAAAGAAAGTCGCCACACACAACGCCGCCAACGGTACCAGCGCATTTCTGCCACTGAACGCCTTTTTTCGGGATGCATATGCCGACTTGTAGATCAAAGAGAGGGTTCCAGCTGCTGTTATAGCAGCAACTTTCAAGAGGGTGCCTTTCAGTACCGAAAAAACAGTAAACCATGGGTTGAACAGATTACCGTAGAGGAGAAGCCCCATCAACATAAGACTACCCGCCAGAGAGAGCATCAGGATAGTCCACCAGACAATCCGGCGATGGTCTGAAAAAATTGGCATCCGTACAAAAGGCAAAAAAAACACTACCCCTTGGGAAAGGGTCACCAGTTCTATCAGGCCTGGCTGCGCTGATGGTGGTATCTGCTGGATCAGTCTGCCAAAGGCAGCATAACTGAGGGCACTGTAGCCAGCAACCGCCACAAGAAAGAGCGGCACAATACTGCTTACCAGTCCGAGCCTGGTCAACTGCCAATTGATTGCACTGACGAGCGCCCAGAAGAACAAGCCAACATAGAGGCAGGAGATGGCAACAAAAGGCAGAAGTGACACGAGAGAGCGGCTAACTGGCTCAGCCGTGGTCCTTTTCCACAGTCCAGCAAAGACAGAAACTACAACCAGAATCGCCACGCCAAGCCAGCAACTGCTCACACCTGAAAGCAGAGGGGGCAAAATATACCACAGGGCAGTCTCCATAACTGTAACCAGGCGAATCTGGTCCTGGAGTCTTTGCCACGATGGGTCCAGATAACCAACAATGGCAGCAATCAAGAACAGGAAAACAAAAAAAGGCAAAAAACCTTTTCTCAGCCCGGCGAAAATGCCCGAGGCCCCATTTGGCCCGGCAAGGTCTTCTGCAACTAGAGCCAGAAGAACCTGAAGCATTAGAGATAGCTGGAGAAGCAGGTGCCCCCATGCCACGAGCGCATTCAGGCTGCGGCAAAGAGCCAACAGCAGAACAAACAGGCTGAACAGTGCGCCAGCTGTCAGCGTTTTCTGCGCGAGAAACAGAATACTCGAGCTGGATCTTGCCCGGCAAAACTGGAAGAGCTGCTCCAGGGCAACATAAGAAAACCCCAACCAGAGGAGCTCTGGCAAGTGCATGTGCAGCCAGGAGAAGAACGGACTCTCACCGGAAGAAATCTGGCTGCCCAGCTCACTGTGGCTGGCGGAGTAAAGAGCGACGAGCACGACCAGCAGCAGTGCTCCTGCGAAAGTCGGCCAAGGTCCGAAAAAAAAGTCTCGGAGGCCAGATTGAAACTTAACTGGAGATCTGTCAGCCGGAGGAGTACTCATACTAATGGCAACTCATTCAAGAAGGAATATGGAATAGCTAGGCCTTCGCGGAGAGTAACACGGGCGGAATGACATCTATTTACGAGCTTCTACATAATGCAAGCCGCCTTTCACCAGCATACTACCAGTCTGAAATCCTGTCTGCTCCAGCTGCTCTGTCACTTGCACCAGGCCTATACGCAGTTTGCAATAACTGCTGGCTTTGAACTCCCAACCTCTCTCCTTTTTGACAAACAGCATATCGTGGACGTTCACGAACTCTCTGTCGTATTCTAGAAAGGTGGCCATCAACTTGTCGTCATCGAGTCGAAGCGGTACTATACGAGCCAATCCCACCAGTTTTTTGGTAAGATCACGAAACGAAAGGACAAATCTGCCACCATCTTCCATGACCTTGTGCACATTTTTGAACAGATTTTCTATCTCTTGCCACGACTGCAGATGAGTCAAGGTATCTCCCATACACACTGCCACTTCAAAACGACCCCGGCGGCGATAGATTTCCTGGTTCAGAATATCTCCGGCAATCGTCTCAATGGAGAGATCCCTGCTGCGGGTCCTCACTTCGGCTAGCAAGCGTTCATTTTGATCAACGGCTACCACTTTGAAGCCAAGCTCCGCCAGGGCAATCGATTGAAATCCCGAACCACACCCTAGATCAATCGCCTTGCCTCCTGAGTGAGGATGGAGAGCCAACTCTTCAAAAAATATCCTATTTTCCCTGACCCTGGCATCATAGTCGCCACACATCCACGTATAATGATCCGCAAGAAAGGTCTCATAATGTTGCTGCACAGATGTCATTTTTCATCCCTTTCCTATTGACGAGCAGCAAAGAATGAAAGTTTTCCGGATATATGTTTTAATAAAAGTCTCAGTCTTCTTTGACAAGCAGTCGACAGTTTCCGAGAATCACTGTGACCACCTCCAACTCAGAGTTATTAGGATAGTACTGTAGTCGTTCTTGGATTTAAAGTAGAGAAAAATCCATGAAGCCTTGTTACTTCGAGCGGCGCCTATGGAAGATGTCCTGATCGTTGTGGCCAAGCAACCCGTGCCCGGGTTCACCAAGACTCGCCTCTGCCCACCTCTCACGCCAGTCGAGGCAGCCGAACTGTATCGTTGTATGATGCAGGATACCCTGGCCCTCGCGGCCACTATTCATACAGCTGATCATAGCCTGGCTTACACTCCTGCTGAAGCCTTCTCCTACTTTCGCAAACTTGTATCTGCCGATTTCAATCTGCTGCCGCAAACAGGGAAAAATCTGGGAGAACGGCTGGCCAATGTCTTATCCCATCATTTCGATCTGGGATACCAGCGGGTTGTCATTATGAACAGCGATGGTCCCACACTTCCACGAGATCGTATCGTGGAAGCTTTTTCCTGCCTGGACCATGCACACATTACCCTGGGAATTGGACACGACGGCGGCTATTATCTCATTGGCATGAAAAGATTTCATCACACTCTGTTCCAGGATATCTCATGGAGCACCAGCCTGGTGATACCGCAAACACTGGCAGTGTGCGCAGGACTCGGCCTGAAGGTTCACAAATTGCCCGAGTGGTATGACGTGGACGTGGAAGCAGACCTGAAAAGACTGCAGAGAGAACTGCAGCAACAGCCGTCCCTGGCGCCCCACACTGCCGCCTTTCTTCAACGTCTTCCCTCAAAGCAGGGAACCTCATGAGCCACGACTGGAGAGTATTGCCACTACGGCTATCATGGCCTCTCACGCCGAGATCCAGCCTCAGCCTGGCGTCTTCGAGAGGCAAGCATCAGTGCCAGCAGGGTCATGCTGTCTCTGATCTCTCCATGCAAGGCCATCTGCAATGCCTCTTCGAACGGAAAAATCCGCCTCTGCAAAAATTCGGTCTCATCCGGCCTGGCCTCTGCAGGCACCAGATCTTCGCCGACATAAAGATGGGCTGTTTCGTCACAGATACATTTTGATGTATAGTAGCTGCAGATGTGGGTCAACCTCCGTGCCCGAAATCCAGCTTCTTCTGCCAGTTCCCGCTGTGCCGCCTGCTCCCAGTCTTCCCCGTCGTTCACACCGCCTGTCGGCATCTCCCAGCGATGGCCCTCTTTCTGCACATATCGATACTGCCGCACTAGAAGAACATTGTCTTTGTCCACAAAAGGAAGCACGCCTACACAATCTCCAAAGACAACCACACCATAAATTGTCCGACCGCCATCAGGCAATGCTACCACGTCTTCGTGCAACCGCATCCAAGGATTTTCATAAATCAGCCTGCGAGAAAGGGTCTTCCAGGCTTTTGGTTCCATAGTAGTCTCCAATGACAATTGCAAGTCTAGAATTGAACGGCAAATACCTCAGCTTCTTGTTAGCCAATGTGCAAGCAAAGATCAACTACAAGGCAACGTTACCTGCCATTTTGATGCATTACAGGCTGAATAACAAGACACCACAATCTGACCACCGTGCAGACAATTGCCCAGTAGCCAACCAGCAGGTGTCAGCAACAAGTGAACTCTGCCACAGACTGGCAAATATTTTCTTGCCTAGTGCTGTTTCCCACTGTTATTCTCCTCTAGCTTGCTTTTTGCCTGATCTGATACCGCGAGACTTGGACCACAGGGAAATGACCGGCGCTTGCAGCCTGCCATCACGGACTCGCCAGCAAGTGGGTGCACAGTTCTTGCAGTGAAAGGCATTGTCAACGGACTGTGCATCACATGGCAGGCGTTTAGGCTGGCAGACTATAGCGTACTTTCTGGAGGAAACAATGAGAGTTTATGAATTCATGACCACAAAAGTTCAATACATAGGATCAGAGCGTAGTGTATACGAGGCCATAGAGCGCATGGTGGACAGAAGAATTCGTTCACTTGTGGTGCAGTTCGACGAGAAGAATTTTGACTATGGTGTGGTAACAGCCAGAGACATCGTAGGCAAGGTGCTTGCCCAGGAGAGAAACCCGAAAACAGTAAAGATTGGTCAAATTGCCTCCAAGCCGCTCGTATGCATTCACAAAGACATGGTGCTGGACGATGCTGCTACGCTCATGGAAAAATCGAGAGTTGCCCGGGTTTTTGTCTGTGATGATCGTAAAATCATTGGAGTTGTTTCCATGATGGACATTATGGCCGCAGCACTGATCATGAGGGCAAGAGGAAATGACGTTTCTTAGAGAATTCCTGTCTCACAACAAGAAAGAAAAAGTGGTGGTGCAGAGCATTCGAGAACACATCTGTCTCCTTTGCTCCGCCATCGAAGCCTTCCGAGAAGCTTTAGAGAAAAATAACAAACATCTCATGAGAAGTATTGCCGATCTGGAACGCGAGGGAGATTCCATCAGGAGAGAAATAATTTCCAAAATCTACGAGGGCGCCTTCCTGCCGTATCTTAGGCCGGACCTGTGCAGATTTGTTGAGATTATCGATGACGTCTTCGATGTGTTGAAGGACACTTCACTCAATTGTCTTGATGCCACGATCCCTGAATCAATACGGGATGAATGCGTCAGAGTAGCTTTTCTCAACACTGAAATGTGCAAGATGCTCCTGCTTACTTTCGACGCCATGCTCAGAGGAGAAAATCTCAGGGAAAAGGCGCTGGCTATTCGAATTTACGAGAAAAAGATAGACGACATCAAGTTCGAGCTCTTTCGAACCGCTCGTAAAGTAGACATAGGAAACTTCTGGGAAGGGCAAGTGCTGTCGCACTTTCTCTCTGGGCTCACCGAGGTGAGCGATATCATTGAAGATGCCACCGATCACTTGCAGATCATCAGCGTGAGCATGCGCTAACCTCAGGCTCGTATTCCCTTTTCACTCGAATCAGGTGTGCTGGACGGTGTAGGCATGTGGAAGGTCTTGAGTGGTGCTTTCTTGGGATGGAGCCTGGGCGCCAACGACTCTGCCAACGTATTCGGCACTGGAGTTCTCACCGGCCTCATCAAGTATCGGACTGCCATTCTTTTGACCGCTTTTTTCGTTCTGTGCGGAGCCCTCATTGAAGGTCAAAAGGGTATGGAGACCGTGGAAGAGCTGTCCCTGCTGTTACCTCTGGATGCCTTTTACTGCGCCCTCGCTGCAGCTCTCACCATCTCTTTTCTCACCTATCTATCCTTGCCCGCCTCAACCTCACAGGCAATTATTGGGGCTGTGACTGCTGCCGGGCTTCTCTCGGGCACTGCTGATTTCTTGATGCTCTACAAGATCGTCCTTTGCTGGGTCCTCACACCTGTAGGGGGCATTATTTTCAGCTTCGTAATCTACAAAGCTCTGAGTTATGGGATCGACCGCACCATAACGAGCATCACGGGAAGAAATTACTTTTATGCACTGGGGATCGTTGTCGCCGGCTGCTACGGCGCCTATTCTTTAGGGGGCAACAATGTGGCTAATGTCACCGCCGTCTACGTCGGCGCCGGCGTTCTCTCCACCAAGCAGGCTCTCTGGATTGGCGGTGCCAGCATCGCTGCGGGTGTCCTCACTTACAGCAAAAAGGTCATGGTCACCATTGGTAAGAGCATCGCTCCTCTCGATCCCTTCTCGGCTCTTGTTACTGTGCTTGCCGAAGCCTTTACCCTTCACCTCTTTACTCAGGTGGGAGTCCCGGTGAGTTCCTCTCAGGCGATTGTTGGGGCGGTGGTCGGTGTGGGGCTTGTGAGAGATTCTAGAACCCTGAGCACTTCCATGCTCATCAAGATCGCCTTAGGATGGCTATTCACCCCGCTGATTGCCTGCCTGCTGACCATTCTCTTCCTCCACTTCATCGGCTAGCAAGTTTTGCTGCAAGCCTAAGCCCTTGTAAGTCCCCGGAGGGCTTATACGGCAGTTGCTCAGGTACAGTGCCATCAACAGCCAGCACTATCCCGGCAGGCAACGAAAGCGGTTGCCCTGCACATATCCTGGCCATCTCCACAGGCTCGCCCAAGTAGTCCTCCAGATATCCAGACCAGGTTGCCTTTAGGAGGCTATCATACTATTTTACCTCGATACCAAGATCTAGGATTGTCATCGAGGGAGAATTGTTTGTAGTGAATGTGGTTAGCCGCAAAGTCAAAAAATGGTTTTTTTGCCTGGCCTTAATCGGTCTCCTCATGTTGACACTACTTTATGTCTTTCGCGGGGTCCTGATCGAACCCCATCTAAAAGCATTGCTTGAACGAACCATTGCTGCAAACCTTGGACTGCAGGTTTCTATCGGCGATCTGTCAGGCAGTTATTTATCAAATGTGGAACTCCGCAATGTAGCCACAGTTGCGCAAACTGGCAAAGGTCCAGTCTCGTCTCTCGAATGGCAGCGTTTGAAGCTCAGCTACCATCTTGTAGACCTGGTGCAGGGGTTCTCTTGCTTTCTGGCCACTGCCAGCATCGAGTTGGAAGGTGCTTCAGTGGCAATTGATCTGCAGAAGCATGCTAACCGCGGCAAGAGTGAGCTGTCATCGAGCAAGTTGTTCCTGCCTGCAGCATTGCCCACAGTGCGAATCCACAATAGTTTTCTCCGCATTGCAGGGAAGGATTTCAGCACGAGTTTTGCGGGAATTTCCCTGACCACCGGTCAGCAGGCCCCCGATACCACTCTCATCAAACTTCGCATAGCACAATGGTCCTGGAAACAGCCAAATCTGCGTCCAGGTTCAACTGAGCTGCGTGCGGAAATGCGCTACTCGCGTGGCCAATTTACCATCAACTATTTTGATCTGGGAGGACAACAGGTCGTGGAATCAGCGACGGTTGATCTGACAGGTCTTCCTGCGCTACTGCCCTTCCAGGCGCGTTTGCATCTGGCCAGAGGCCAGCTACAAACATCTGGCCGTTTGGCCGGAGACATGGTCCATATTCGACTGCAGGGTGACGGCATCGTCTTATCACAGATCTCCGCTCTCCTTGCTGCTCCCATCCCTCCTTTTGGGGGACGTCTGGCGCTCGCAGGGCAACTCACCCTGCCTCTGGACAATCTAGCCAGGGTGCATGGCCGCATGTCTATTCTGCTGAAGGCAGGCAAGATTAAACAACTTCCCATTGACCAGCTGGCATTTCATCTGGAGGCTGAAAAGGGCATGTTGCTTCTCAAAGACTTGATCCTGGCAACCGGAGCCAACCAATTGGCGATATCCTCCGCTTCCCTGCCAACTGCAGCGGTTTTCAGAGGCAATTTGTTTACAATGTTGCAATATCTCGAGGCTCACTGGTCCATGCAGTGCAGCGACATCCCTCCTCTGCTTACACTGGCCGGGGTAAGCCTGCAAGCAGCCGTCCAACCAGTCCCTGCTCATAGTTTGCGTTTACATGGAGCAATCGATAATGGTTTGCTTGTGATCCCTGAAGGAAGTTTTGCAATCGACAACGACAGACTTCTGCTGCAATCGCTGCAGCTGAGACTGCCAACCAGCAAGCAACGCTTTCCAGATGCAATGATTGCTGTTGACCTTCGCCTTGCTGTCACGAACCTCGGAATTCTAAACCAAATATTCACTTTGCCTTCACTGGGAGGATCTGTCCACGGCCAGCTGCAAATCAAAGGAACCCTGGCCGCCCCCCAGGGCAAGGCCGAAATCACTGCCGAGGCGCTCACCTATGGCAATATGAGCTATGGCGACTTGAAGTTACAGGTCCGGGCCAATTCTCAGGGGCTGCACATTGACTCCGCCATATTGCAGCGAGAAGAAGATCTGGCAGAGGCACATGGTACCGTCAACCTGGCTGAGAAAAGGCTCGATGGCTTGCGCCTTCGATTGATCATAGAAGACTTGCATCCATACACGCGTCAGTTTGCGCTGCTGTGGCCGCGCCAAGCCGACAAGATTCGCGAGATACACGGCAGTCTCAGGGGGGCTGTTGCCCTTTCCGGTCCATACGCTCATCCTGAAGGCACCTTGAATTTGACACTCCGGGACCTGCAGGTGGCAAAAACTCTCTTGGGCGATCTGGACCTGGACCTGCGATTGGCTGCTGACAAGGTGACTCTAGCGTCGACAATAGCTAGAAATGGCGAGGATAGCCTGGCTGCGAGCGGCTCTCTAATCCTTGATTCCCGCCAACTGGAGGACGTCAATCTCACCTTTGACCTTGCCAATGTTGGCGCCTACCTCGAGCCCTGGTTCCAGGAAAATTCGCTGGTTTCCGGCGCTTTGAGCGGCAAGCTGCAGGCAAACGGTCCTCTACTGGAACCAGAGGGTCGTCTAGATATTCACCTGGAGAATCTGCAGATAAGCGACAATCATCATATAGACAGCGGTGTCCTTCGACTGCGAAGCTCTGGTCGCACCCTCCGCATTGAAGAGGCCGCCTTCAGCTCCTCTGCTGCCCAGCTGGCATTGGCTGGCAGTATTCAGCGCAACTCCTCAGACACGCAATTCACCTGTAAGCTGGAGCACGCTTCTCTGAGCAATGAGGAAACTTTGCTGGAACTTACAGAGCCAACACAGTTTCGCTTGTACAGCAATGGTGCGGTCTTTTTTGAGAAGGTGGCCCTCGCCGGTGCCATGGGCCAATTGACTGTTTTCGGCAACTTCGACCCCGACAGCCAGTCCGATTTGACAATCAACGGAGTCAATTTGCAAAGCAGCGGCTGGTTGGCAGAGTGGCTGACCCAGCAAATCAGTTTCCGTGGTCTCGACATCGATTTCCATCTGTCAGGCACAAACAGATCGCTACTGGTCTCTGCCAAAGGCAAAGCCGACTATGTCAATGCCCGAAACATGGACTCGCCACTTTCCGGCAGGTTCAATATCACCTACCAGGACAGAACCTTGAAGATCATAGAATTTGCCTGGAGCAGTGAGAAAGCACAACAGATCTCTGTCGAGGGCGATATACCTTTAGACCCCTTCGGCCCGAGCCTGTTCAGCAGCGGTCCGCTGAAGCTGAGAGCACAGTTGCAAATCAACGATGTCAGAACGTTGAATTTCCTCCTTCCCGAATACCCCCTAAACAGTGGAAAAATCCAGTGCGCTCTGAATCTGGCCGGCACCTGGCGTGACCTCGAGGGAAAGCTCGACCTGCAGGCAGACAATCTGAGCAGACCGCAAAATATCCCCATGTTGCCTCCCGGACCTTACGACCTCCTTGCCAGAGCCAGCCTCGAAGGCCAACGGTTGGTTCTCGAAGCGGTGCAGTTCAAATCGCCTGACCTGAAGGCAGAGGTTTCTGGAGAATGGTCAGATGTTCCTTCTGTGATCGACATGCTCTCAGCTGAGAATCGACAACTCGAGGGGCGGTTGGAGATAAATGGCTCCCTGGAAGCGGCAAATCTCAACTGGCTTGCCAGAGAAAGCAAAGGGCTGCGCAGAACGGCTGGCACCTTGCTAGTGCAAGGATCGCTGCGAGGCCCGGTCGAGGCTCCCGAGGTGGCAGCACTCGTCAAATTGACCAACGGCGAACTATCCTTCGATTTCGACATGCCTTCTTTGCAGTCCCTGAATGTGGAGGCTGAGATCACCCCGGAACAGGTGCGACTGCAGTCGTTCAGTGGTGAACTGGGAGGCTCTGCTTTCACGCTGAAGGGAAATTTCAATCTAACAAGCAGTTCGAAAGCTGAAACCAGTCTGACCCTTGCAGGCAAAGACCTCTTGTTGTTCCGCAATGAGAGCTTGCGGCTGCGCGCCGATACAAAGCTGAACCTGAAGGGTCCCCTGGAGAGGCTGCAGCTCCTGGGCGAGGTTGCTGTTACGGACGGCCGTTTTTCCAGGAATTTTGGAGTGATTGGAGGAATATCAGCTCCGGGAAAACTATCTACCACCGGAGGAATGCAGTTGTTTTCTATAAAAGATCCTCCCTTCAACAACATGGTGTTCAAAGTCAGGCTCACTGCCCGAAAACCCTTCAAGATTCGCAATAATCTCGCCAGAGGTGCGGTCAGACCTGATCTGGTCCTTTCAGGAACAGGTGAACTCCCATTGCTCTCGGGCAAAATCTACCTGGAGCCCACTCGCCTCTACCTGCCGGCTGGCAGGCTGACCCTCGAATCCGGGCTCATCACATTCGAACCGAGTGACCCGGATCGCCCGAAACTCGATCTCCTGGGTAAAGCGAGCATGCTGGGCTACGACATCACTGCAGTAATCGAAGGGCCCTATGATGAACCTGTGGTCACTCTCTCCTCGGTCCCTCCTTTGCCGGATGAAGATCTGCTCATGCTGCTGCTTGCCGGCCAAGCCCCGAAGACATCAGCCGGCCGACAGGGCAGAGGTGGTCAACATATGAAGGTGGCCGTATTCCTTGGCAGGGACTTGATATCGCAGTTGTTCGGCGGCGATTCGGAAGAAGCAGAGGAGTTCATTCTTGACCGCTTCGATGTGGAAATCGGTCGTCAGGTGAGCCAGCGGGGCGAGGAAACCATTCAAGCTCAATTTCGAATCGCCGACAATGTACTGGGCAAAAGGGACAGCGTGTATCTGACTGGAGAAAGAGACGCCTTTGATTACTTCAACACAGGGGTGAAGATTGTTTTTCGATTCCGTTGAACGAAGAGCGGCAGGCCCCCCCCGAATTTATCATGTTTCTTGCCGGTGGCTGCTGATGATGGTTTCACTTTCTCTTGTCCTGCACCTGAGCGGCAAAGCAGCGGCAAAAAACGGTACTTCCGCAGGCAGCTCCAATAACTATGAAATAGTGTTCAGCGGCAACAAAGTCTTGAGCGACAGTGAACTCCAACGGGCAGCGGCCGCCGAACTCCAGGCATTCGCCACCCGGGGCCACAGACGTTCAGACATTGATGACGCCGCCTTTCAAATGGAAATTGCCTATCGACAGGCAGGATATGCCTTTGCCAGGGTCGACTATGAACTGCACCAGGAGAAAAACACAACTAGAGCGACCTTTATCATTTCAGAGGGTCCCCGAGTCATCATTGCAAATATCGCCTTCGTCGGCAACAAAGCCGTCGATCAGCAAACACTTTTGCAATTTTTTGAAGGAAGCAGAGCCGGGCTTCTAGGCAAGAAGGAGCACCTTTTTGTTCGCTCAGAAGTGGAGAACGCAGTGGCCAGCATTCGCCAGTTCTACCATTCGCAAGGCTATCTCGAGGCAAAGGTTGCAGATCCCGAGTATGAATTCAGCGAGGATCAAAGCAAGGTGGATATCACCATCGCCATCCAGGAAGGAGTGCAGTACAAGATCCACCGTATAAAATTTCTGGGTGATGTGCTTGCCGGAGCCAAAAATGACCTGGCTAAACTGCAGCAGGATATGATCGGCCAGCCATATTTCAACAGACAAAAATTGTTGCTGCAAACCAGGATTCTGGAGATCTACGGCAACCTTGGCTATCCAGATGCGGTGATCACTATTGACAGGAAGCCATCAACAACAGCTGGTCGGGTTGCCCTAGATGTCATCATAAAAAGCGGACCGCTGGTGACCATAGTCAAAATTGAAATTCACGGCAATGTCCGAACCCGGGCAAGCTTCATTCGCAAGCGGCTCATGTTCAAAGCCGGCTCCCTCTACAATCTGAACAAGAGAAAAGAAAGCTTCCGCAATCTTTATAGAACCGGGATATTCTCCAGAGTCGATTTAAAACTACAAGAAACCAACGAGCCTGATAAACGGGTGCTGCTAGTGACTGTAGAAGAAGTCCACTCGAAAGAGCTCTATTTCGAGCCAGGCTGGGGCTCCTACGAAAGATTGCGGCTGCGCCTGGGATTTAGGGAGAAAAATCTATTTGGTAGCGGACGGACTTTCGGCTCAGAAGCAACTGGGTCCCAGAAAGCCCAGACCCTGGTGACAAACATCTCAGACCCTTTCTTCTTGAATACCAATATCCTGGCCACATTGAGTGCCTTTTACAACCACCGTATCGAACCATCTTTTACCAGGGAAGATATCGGCTCCTCCTTCACCCTGACCAGGAATCTGACCAGCAACTTGACCACTACCATGGGATATGTAATCCGCAAGACAGACGTTTCAAATACAGACAACAAGGACAAGGATGAAGACGAAGACAACAACTACGATTTTGCCAGCCTCAAGATCCAGGCCACCTACGACACCAGAAACGACCTGTTCTTTCCTACCACGGGCCATCGGTTATTTGCCTCCCTGGAGCAGGCTGAGAAGAATCTGGGAAGTGATATCAATTTCAGCAGGCTCACTGCTGGCAGTCGGCTGTTCTTCCGCTTGACCGAAGTCACTGTCCTGGGCCTTCGCTACACCTCGGGTCTACTCATCCCAGGTCGAGATCAGGTCACGGTGCCAGTTGCCGAGCGTTTTTTCAACGGTGGTGAAAACACGGTGCGCAGCTTCAAAGAAGCCAAACTTGGCCCCCATGACTCTTCAGGAGATCCAGCAGGCGGCTATGGCTTCAATGTATTCAACATTGAATTGCGCCAGCGAATCAAAGGCAATCTCGTTGGCTCACTCTTCTTCGACTACGGCAATGTCTCGCCCAACCGCACTCGCCGGGAGCAGGGAAAGCCACCCTACAAGCATCGCTCCGACGTTATCTCTGATACGCTTGACGACTTCTTTGCTGGATTCCGCGCCGCAGTTGGTTTTGGCTTGCAGTATCTGCTGCCGGTGGGACCGGCGCGCCTCGACTTCGCCTTCAATCCGGACCGAGACCGAAAGCGCAACGAGGATTCATACGTCATTCATTTCAGTGTGGGAATGGCCTTTTGATGCAAAATGCATATGCACTATACTGCCGAACATCTCTTGAGGACTGGGCCATTCCCTCAAGAGATATCTAAGGGCAGTTAAGTTAAAAGACAGTAAGCAAATTCTGTTTCATCTCATCTACGAGAGCTCTATTCTTTCTTCCATGTCCCAGAGAATTGCCAGCATGAGGGTCAGGTACTCGCGCAGGTGACGAGTGATGAGGAAATTGTCCCTGACAAACTGTCTGGCCTTGTGTCCCATTTCCACCAATTTTTCCCTGTGAGTGAGCAAATATCTAATACGCAGGGCTGCGCCCTCAGGAGTATTGACAAGAAAGCCAGTGTGGTGGTTGATCACCTGCAAACGGATGCCCCCTACGTCTCCACCAATTACAGGTTTTCCTTTCCACATTGCTTCTGTGACCGTAAGGCCGAAACCCTCCCTGGTCGATTTCTGTACTACAATATCCGCAATTCTTTGCAAGGCGTTGATTGTGCGATAGGAGTCAGGAGGCAGGAGCAATACGTGGATGTCAGGGTCACCCTCTGCTGCTGCCTGTACCTCTGCCAGGACTTGCTCCCCTTCAGGATCATCAGTGGCGCCGCCTCCAGCCAGAACCAACTGCAGCGGCACAAATGTGTTCGCCAGTCTGTAAGCCTGGATGACCCCTAGTGGGTCTTTAAAGCGATCGAAGCGGGAAACCTGTACCACCAGAGGGCGGTCTGGATCCAGACCGAATCTGCTTCGCACCTCATAAAGTTCTCTGTCGCTCAGTTCTATGTTTTTTTTGCTCAATGGGTCGATACTGGGCGGAATGAGATAGAGTGGGTGGCGCAATGGTTGGGCGAATTCCGCCAGGGACCAGATACTGGCATCGTAAGGTTCCACAAAGCTGCGCAAGTACTTCCATACCGGGCGATAGGGATGACTCACATCTATGTGGCAGCGCCAGATCCATTTGCCTTTCCTCTGAGGACACAGCTGGAGAAATGGTGCTGGCTGAGGATCATGAATGAAGACGATATCCGCCTCCTCAAGATGTCCACGAAGCCTCTCGGCGTTATAACCATTCGTTTCTTCATAATGCTGTAAAAGTCCCGGAGAGATGTCATGCTTGTTTCCCTGCAGAGTGTTGTGCATGAACTTGGTGCACTGGTAAAAGTCTGCATCTCCAACGATCACTTCCCAACTCGGCAGCAAACCGAGCTCCTCTTTTAGCGGAATCATCCGGTTGAGAATCTCGGCGACTCCTCCACCCTGCCTGGTGGAGTTCACATGGACCACCTTTATCCCTTGCAGAGGTTCGGCAAGCTGGCGCAGGTGGTTAATCACATCTTCGCCAACCACAGCTGCGTACTGGTCGAGCAATTCGGTTGTCATCTGGCGAAATACTCCTCGAATATCTTGCCGAGCTGAGAGCGAAGTTCATTGAGGGGCTTGAAGTAGGGGTCCACGTTTCTGAGATGCTCGAGCAACGGGCCATAGCGATCTCCGAACCCCTTGAGCCACTCGCTGAAATCGTCACTTTTGTAAATAGTTCGACGGCGTGCGTCAATGAAATGATAAAATACACTGCTCACCGTCAGTTGCGGCACCAGCTCTCTGAGTTTTTCTGGTTCGCTGATCCGTATCCTGGTATCGAGCACCACAATTTGCGATCTAATAAAATGAAACTGCTGGTCGGCTTTCGCCCATGGGACCCACTGGTTCTCATCAAGCCGCTCTTCAATCAACTCTATCAACTCACGACGCAATCCTTCCAGGTCCTCAAAATCCATGGGGTCTATAAGAGCGAGTCTCTCAGCCAGGGCATTGTCGTGCAGACCGTGATACGCCCAGGCGGCAAAATCATTCTGATACTCGGGATCATCGAAACTAGGCCTCAGCAAACCTCCCCAGAAATGATAATAAATGCAGGCTCTCGCTGTTGTCTCGAGACGATCCCGCAGTTCTCTTAGATTCTGGGCGCGTTCGCCGGTGGCAATGGCAATGAGAGCACAGTCCTTTACTGCGAAAGGATCGATCATGAACTCTTTTCCTTTTTCCAAGGTTTTTGACAAGATACTAAATCACCCCCCCTTGGTCAAATCGCGAGTATGAGCATGTACATGAATGACTTGCACCACCTGTGCCAAGATAGTGAACTATGGGAAAGCAGAATTGCAATTTGACATTGTGGGGCCGTTCAAAGTAAATAATAGTAGTGATGAAGAATTTCCACTTGACAACAGGAGCAACCGCTGTTGAGAATTGGTCAAAGGGGCCACCACTTCAAGCCACGCTTCAAATCAATCTTGATCAATTTGCCACCCCTACCTCTCCAGCAGTAATGTCAGACAACCGGTCTTGGGACCGATTTCAGACTCTCTGTCTATCCATCTGTTATGAAATAAGAGCAGGACACCTGATAATGTCACCGGAAAATACTCCCCATTCTGTAAGGCTCAACTGAGTTCGCAGATTGCAGGAAATCGTCAGTACGATGCAAGTTCTCAACCCGGATGCGGATCTAAAACTTTTCCACCAGCGGAAGCAACAAGCTTCCGAAAACGCTCTTTTCCTCGACTATGACGGCACGCTTGCTCCTTTTCAGGTGGAGGCCGCCAAGGCCCAACCATACCCCGGTGTGCGCCCAATGCTCAACAGGATCATACAAATACCGAATACCCGATTGGTGGTGGTTTCAGGAAGGTGGACGAAAGATTTGCTTCCGCTCTTGCAACTCGAAGCTCAGCCAGAGATCTGGGGTTCCCACGGACTGGAACGTTTGCGTGGGGATGGATCCTACGAAATTGCGCCCCTCCCTGAAAATGTACTCGAAGGACTGGTAGCTGCTCACGACTGGATAGTAACCGTATCACTTGCAAAGCGCTGTGAGAAAAAGCCTGGATCCCTTGCCCTTCACTGGCGGGGTTTATCCGAAAAGGAAATTGCTGCCCTGCGAAAAAAAGTGGAACCAAAATGGTCAATGATTGCCGAGGCCTGGGGTCTTGCTTTGAAAGAATTTGATGGAGGTCTCGAACTGCGAGCTCCTGCTCGAAACAAGGGAGATGCTGTCAGAACTGTTCTTCAGGAAATGAGTCAAGATGTTGTTGCAGCCTACCTGGGAGATGATGTGACGGATGAGGATGCATTCGAAGCAGTGAAAGGGAAGGGGATCGCGGTACTAGTCCGTCCACAGCTTCGTCCCACTATGGCCGACCTGTGGCTCAAGCCACCTGAAGAGCTGCTGCAGTTTCTGGCTGATTGGCTGTAAAAAGAGAATATGGCAGGCAGACAATCTGCTTAAGCATTCATTACCCCGTCGCAGGGCAAAGTGCATGTCGCAAACAGCAGAAACAGTAGAGGTAGAACAACTATAAAGCCCGAGGACGTGATATGAGCAACTTGGTCATTGTTTCCAATAGAGGTCCTTTTAGCTTTTCCGAAGATTTCTTGGCAAAGGCTGAGGCCTGCCTGAAAGAGGGAAGACAGCCTGAGGAGCTGAGTTTCGGGGAAGGAGGCTTGGTGCAGGCAATGGCGGGGCTTCTCAAACCAGGCCGTTGGGAAACTACCTGGATCGGCGCCTCTATGGGGGACAGGGACATCGATGTTGCCAGGGGACACTATACGGGATTGTTTCACCACATGAAAAAAAACCGCTTTGCCCCTGACCAATTCCCGCACATAGAAATAGATCCTGAAACCCGTATGCACTTCCGCTATAAGGAGTATGATTTCTACATGAGATTTGTCTTTTTTGATACCAAACACATGCATAGCTACTACAGTAAATTTGCCAATGGTTTTCTTTGGCCGCTCATGCATCTCACCAGGTCACCCCTATTTTATAAGAAGACGCGAGTATTTCCTCGCCCATATTTCGAAAAAAATGACTTCGTCCAATATAGCAGCAGCAATGTCACCTTTGCCAACACGATCATTGATGAGATTCGCAAAAGTAGAGAAAAAAGAACACCGAAGAGAAGAATCGTAATATGGAATCAGGACTACCACCTCATGCAGATTGCCGAAGTCTACAAGGCACTGCTGGAAGAAGAGGGTATTCCTGAAGATGAAAGAGAAAAGATGCATGTGGGTCAGTTCATTCACACTCCTTTTTTCAATATCCATGAAATCCAGGGTCTCATCAGAGAAGACAAGCGCAACAGGATCAAGGCCCACATATATGATCCCTTTGGGGAGACTATAGAAACCGTACTGCAGAAGTTGATCTGGGGCATGCTTGCAAATGATTTCATTGGCTTTCACACCAAAGAGTATTGCGACAACTATTTGGAGGCGCTCCAAGAATGGTTTCCCGTGGAAATAAGAATCATGGAAAAATTCTACGAAGTAGCCCATCAAGATTCCGTCACCACCATTGGAGCTCTTCCGATTGGCCTCGATGTGGACAAGATCCTCTCTGAGGTAACCCCCGAGAAAGAGTTGACCTACAAAATCGGTGGCAACAATCTCGCCAACCAAATCACTGCCGACAAGAAAGCGGCAAGATACATCTTTGGCGGGCTCGACAGGTGTGATTATACCAAGGGACTTGTGGAAAGAGTGTCCATTTTTAGCCACGCCCTCATAAGATTGAGAAATTCCCTGAGAGATGCTCGCTTCTATCAAATCACCTCACCGAGCAGGTCCGAAAATCCGGACTATCAAAATCTGCACGCTATTCTGCGAGAGCAGGTGAAGAAGCTCAACAGAAAATTCAGCAATGATCCTATCGTTTACCTTTCAGATGGTATCACCGCACCACAGAACTACCGCCTCATGAGAGAAATAGATGTCATGCTCGTCACACCTCTCGAAGATGGCATGAACCTGGTCGCCTTTGAATACATCCTGTCGCAAAAATACAACCATCCTGACAGGCGTGGCATTCTCGTCTTGAGCGCGTGCGGGGCCTCACGAGTCCTAAAACAGAAAGGATTCGATCAGCGAGACGGCATCATCTATATCAACCCCATGAGGCCAAAAGAGGCGGGAGAAAAGATTATGGCAGCCCTGAAAAGTGGCAGCCATCTTTCGGAAAAAGTCATCAATTACGTGGAAAATGAAAGAAGGATCGAAGACTGGGCAGCCCAAAATATAGAAGCAATCTTGCACTCGAGAAGGATTCCCTGAAGCAACGCAAGTGGACACAATCCTTTGAAATCCAGGCACCGCGACCAGATGACAAGAGGCCTTACAAAATCACCTCACTGCCTTCTCTGGCAACGAATACCTCTGGGTAGTCCTTCTGAATCTCCGCCTCCATCTGCAGCAGGAAAGCATCAGGGTGATCTGGGTCGTGGTGAAAAAGAGCCAGGCGTTTCACACCCGCTCGCTCAGCCACATCCACAGCCTGCTGCCAGCTACTGTGTCCCCATCCTTTCCTTTCCTTCAACTCCTCGGGGGTGTACTGGGCATCGTGGATAAGTAGGTCAGCATTGCGTGCCAGGGCAACCACATTGGGGTCTATGCTGTCTCCGTGTTCCACATCCGTACAGTAGACCAGAGTTTTTCCCCCTTCCGTCAGCCTGTAGCCGTAAGCACCGCCTGGGTGATTGTGTTTGGCAGCCACTATCTCCACGCCGCGGGGATGCACATATTCTGTAAAGTCTGGCTGCCAGAAGTTTATTCTGGCCCCAATCTTGTCCAGGGGTACTGGAAAATAATCTCTTTGCATCTGGGTGGCGAAGATGTTCTCCAGTCTCTTGGTGCTCCTGTCCTTGCCACAGATGGCCAGGGTAATGTTCCGCCGGGGATCATTGGCCAGCTTGAAAAAAGGAAAACCCTGAATGTGATCCCAGTGGGTGTGTGATAGACCGATGACAAATTCGTTGTATTGCTCATGAGCTGCGGCCAACAGATCGTTTCCCAACTTGCGAATTCCCGTGCCCGCATCCAATACAGCAACTCTGCCCGTGCTGAACGTCACCAGGATGCAGGGAGTATTTCCTCCGAACTCCACATAGTCAGGGTGGGGTACCGGAATAGATCCTCTAGTGCCATAAAAAGTAACCTTCATTTTCCGCCCCCACATTTTGCAAGCACCAAGGCCACGGTTCAGACATGGAGAACCAAATTCAGTGCTTCGGGCAAGAACTCCACTGCCACCTGGAGCCAAATCTTTACTGCGTCTGCAAAAGTACAAGTAAAAATCGAGATGCCAAACAGTAGTACACCCAGGAGATCACTGTCAAGGAGGGGCATGTAGCCTGAATGAAACCTGAAGCAGTTAAATCATCAATTCGAGCATCCTAGCGCGCATTGGTCCACTCGCAGATACGGCTAAAGTATTTTCTCATACAGGCAAATATCTAGGCCGTTGGAAAGCTGGCGCTGGTGAGTCATTTGAGCTTTCCCACTGCTTGTTCCACACGAGCCAGGATCGTCTCGCTCTTGATGAGATGCACAACTGTTTCGATGTCAGTAGACAGAATCCGATCTCTTTCCAGATGTGCCACCTTGGAGCGTATGCTCTGGTAGGCTGCCAGAGTACCCTCGCCTGGCTTCATATTGGTAAACAGGTCCAGGGCCTGGGCAGCACAGAGAAGTTCAATGGCAATGACTCGCTCAGTGTTTCTGACGATATCTTTGCATTTGCTCGCCGCAATTGGGGCCATGGACACGTGATCCTCTTTGTTGGCCGAAGTAGGAATGGAATCCACACTGGCAGGGTGGCAAAACACCTTGTTCTCCGATACCAGGGAGGCCGCGGTGTACTGGGCTATCATGAAGCCGGAATTGATGCCGCCATTTTGCACGAGAAATGCCGGCAGGCCGCTCAATTGAGGATTCACCAGCCGTTCGATGCGCCGTTCCGAAATACAGGCCAACTCGGCCACAGCCATACAGAGAAAATCAAAGGCAAGCGCCAGAGGTTGACCATGAAAATTGCCGCCCAGTAGGAACTCTCCGGAATCCGGAAAAATGAGAGGATTGTTAGTGGACGAATTCATTTCCGTTTCCACAACTGTCCTGACATAGGCCATTGCATCCTTACTGGCTCCATGCACCTGGGGAGAACATCGCAAAGTGTAGGCATCCTGGACGCGGGAACAGTCTCTATGAGAGGAGATGATTTCACTATTCCTGGTAATATTTCGCATATTCTCGGCAGCAGCTGCCTGTCCGGGATGTGGCCTGGCATTGTGAATCCTGGGGTCGAATTCTGTTCTGCTGCCCATGAGCACTTCCAGACTCATGGCTGCCGCGATATCAGCCATCTTTGCCAACCTCAGGGCATCCACAAGGGCAAGCCCGCCTATGGCATTTGTCACCTGAGTGCCGTTTACAAGGGCAAGACCCTCGGCAGCTTCCAGTCGAAGGGGTGCCAGGCCGCATCTTTTCAGAGCCTCTGCTCCAGTGATTCTCTCACCCTGGTGCCATGCCTCTCCCAGACCTATCAGTACCAGACCAAGGTGCGCCAGGGGAGCCAGGTCCCCGCTTGCACCCACAGAACCCTGCCCAGGAATGACGGGGCACACCCCCAGGTTGAGGAGATCGATGAGCCGCTGCACCGTATGCAGACGGATTCCCGAAAGACCAAGGGCCAGGTCCTTGATACGCAGTGCCATAACGGCCCTGACCGTCTCCTCATCCAGCAGCTCTCCCACCCCAGCCGCATGACTCTTGAGAATGTTTTCCTGGAGGGTTCTGGTGTCTTTCCTTGAGATGACTCTGTCACTCAAAGCCCCGAAGCCGGTGGTAACCCCATAGATGATGCGCCCTTCATGAACCCATCTTTCAACCAGCTCTCGGGCCTTGATAATTCTCTCCTGCGCCTCGCCGTGCAAAGACACTCTGGCACCCAGCCTGGCAATGGCCACCAGCTCATCCAGGGTTATGGGGTCTAAGCCGATTGTGATCTGCCGCATTTACGCCTCACTTATGTCCAGGATCAACCGCCTCAATAGAGGCTGGTATTTCGGGTTAAGGTACGCCAATCCTTCCCGTCTTCCTCACAACCTACCACTTTCCATGGGTTTAGGAAATAATTCTCACTGGATTATCATTTGCCACAAACTAGGATCTTCCCCATCTTATACAACCTGCAAATGTGCTATTGCACCCTATCCGTCACGTTCATCTTCTCGTCACCCCAAAGAACAGCTACTGCGAATCCATTTCCCTGTAAATCAAGAAGAAAATACTTACAAGCGAGATCTGGATAGAGCGGCTTACTTTCTGCAACTTCGATGACCTTCAATTATGCCCTGCCAGAGTGAGTTCTTTTTTGATTTTTTGGTAGTGTAATATTTTTTGTGTGAATTTGAGCAGGGTAGAAAAATAGGCGCTTTTCCTTTAAAAGGGTAATGACCAAAAAACCTCAAAGAAAGGAGAAGCGCCAATGAAGATGGAAATTAGCGTAGCAGAAGT